>CALUPL010000027.1 GCA_944322635.1 uncultured Mailhella sp. | reverse complement strand
AGATTGCGCACGATCAGTCTGCCGTGCTCCTTTTCGTCCAGAAGCTCCATGACAGGCAGCTCCGGCAGAAAGTCGATGAGAAGATCGTCGCCGGGCATCCGGAAGCAGGAGGCCGTGAGCACGGCCGGACCGCTGATGCCGCGATGCGTGAAGAGAAGGGAACGTATGCCTTCGGGATCCGGGGGCAGGGGCCGGCCGTTTCTCTGCACGGTGATCCTCACGTTGAGGCTGATGCCTTCAAGACCGGAAAGCGGCCAGTCGGAGGGCATGACGAGCGGCACGAGCACGGGGCGGAAGGGCACGAGTTCCTGTCCCCAGGAAGCGGCGAGGCGGGCCATGCCGTCGTCGGCGCCGAGCGCCGGACAGGCCGGCGAGCCGGAGGCGATGACAAGCGAGCGCGCCTCGATGCGTTCTTTGCCGACGGCGAAGGTGAAGGCGTTCTCCGTGCCTCGTCCGAAGGCGGGCGAGGTGCGCGGCCGCGTGAAGGAGGTCGCCGTGCCGCCGAAAAGAAGATCGACGCCCGCATCCTCGCACTGCACGGCCAGCCGGTCGGCCAGGAACGAGGCCGGACGCAGACCGAAGATCTGTCCGAAGTCGCGTTCCTCGAAGGGCAGGCGCAGTTCGCGCAGAAGCTCCAGCACCTTTTCGCAGGGAAAGAAGCGCAGCACGGCGCGCACCAAGGCGGGATCGCCCGTGACATAGTGCCGTTCGGTGAGGGTGCTGTTGGTGAAGTTGCCGCGTCCGCCGCCGGCCACGGCGAGCTTGACGCCGGGACGTTCGTGACTGTCGGCAAGAAGAACGGAACGTCCTCTGCGGGCCGCGTTTCTGGCACAGAGGAGTCCGGCAGGACCGGCTCCTATGACGGCGACGTCGTAACGGTGCATGGTGTCTCCTGAAGCGGGCCGGGCGGGCCGGAACCGGGCGTTCAGCCTGCGGCGCGCAGCGCCGTGACCAGGGCCACGGCCTTGATGCCCCTGAGTTCTCCGGTGAAGCCCAGCTTTTCTTCCGTGGTGGCCTTGAAGGCCACATGATCCGGAGAAAGATCCAGAAGACGGGCCACGTTGCGGCGTACGGCATCGGCACGGGGCGCGAGCCGGGGCTTCTGGGCGATGACGGTGAGGTCCGCATGCACGATGCGCACGCCGGCCTCGGCGGCCAGGGTCATGACGCGGTCGAGCAGAACGGAGGAGGAAATGTTCTCGAAGGCGGGGTCGCTGTCGGGAAAGAGACGGCCGATGTCGCCCCCGGCGAAGCAGCCGAGAACGGCGTCCATGAGGGCGTGGAGCAGCACGTCGCCGTCGGAGTGGGCGCGGATGCGGTATTCTCCGCCGATTTCCACTCCGCCGAGCATGAGAGGACGGTCGCCGCCGTAGGCGTGCACGTCGTAGCCGTAGCCGCAGCAGGGCAGAGGCATCTTTGGTTCGGCAAGCAGGGCAAGATCTCCGGGACTGGTGATTTTGACGTTGTCCCCGTCCCCTTCGACGACGAGGACCGAAAGACCGCAGCGCTCCATGAGGGAGGCGTCGTCGGTGACGTTCCAGCCCTCGGCGCAGGCCCTCTCGTGGGCCGCGCGCAGTTCGGACGTCAGGAAGGCCTGCGGGGTCTGCACGGCGCGGAGGCTTTCGCGCTCGGGCGTGCGGATGACGAGACCGGAAGGTCCGGTTTCCTTGACGGTGTCGGTGACGGGCACGCCGGGAATGACGCCGGACACACCCTTCTCATGCAGGGCGCGGGCCAGCTTCGTGACCAGGGCCGTGCGCAGAAAGGGACGTGCGCCGTCGTGGATGAGCACGCTTTCGCAGGTCTGCGGCAGAACGTCCAGCGCGTGCCTTACGGAATCCTGACGCCGTTCTCCGCCAGCGGCAAAGCGCAGAGGCACGCCGCAGGAATGTCTGCGGTCGAGTTCAAGGGCCGTATTTCCGGCTTCCTCCAGCCGGTCCGGGGGAAAGACCAGCACAAGACCGTGCACGAGGGGCGAGGCGGCCATGGCCCGCGCGGAACGCAGCCACAGAGGCTCTCCCCCGTAGTTCAGAAACTGCTTGGCCTCGCCGCCCGTGGCCTGCGCCATGCGGCTGCCCCGGCCTGCGGCGAGAATGACGCCCCAGCATTCGTTGTGCATGATGACCTCGGAAAAAATGAAGCATGGGGAGGGAACTTTCGCTCCCTCCCCATGACAGGGGAGTCGGACTGTAAGCCGGGTTTTGTGCCGTTCCCGGAGGAGCGGCGGCTGTCATTCCTCTAGAGACGCGGTTGCCCGCGCCTTCAAGCAACCTACCCGGAAACCATGGGCCGGGCCGGCCGGTTTCCCTATTTGGTTTTGCTTCGGATGGGGCTTGCCTGGCCTGACGTGTCGCCACGCCAGCCGGTGAGCTCTTGCCTCACCGTTTCACCCTTACCGTTCCGAAGAACGGCGGTCTGCTTTCTGTTGCGCTTTCCAGCGGTCACCCGCTCTGGCCGTTAGCCAGCATCCTGCCCTGTGAAGCCCGGACTTTCCTCCCCGGACCGAATGGTCCGCAGCGACAGCCCGTCCGACTCCGTAATCTGTTGTTTTCAGGCGCCCGCAGGCGTTATTCCGCGCTTTCGGCCTTGGGTTCGGGCTTGGGAGCGTTGGGATCCTGGAAGTCGTGCGCCCAGTACATGAGACGCTGACAGTTGGGGCAGCTCATGATGTGGTTGCCGCGCTGCAGATCAATGAACACCTGCGGAGGAATGGCGATGTGGCAGCCGGAGCAGATGCCCGCTTCCACGGGAACGATGACGGGATGACGCAGGCGGTCGCGTATGAATTCATAGCGGCTGAGCACGGGCGGGGAAATGAGGGCGGCCACTTCGGAGCGCTGCTGTTCCAGAGCTTCCAGGCGGCTGCGGCATTCGGCGATGCGCTTTTCCAGATTTTCCTTCTGGCTTTCCAGCTCGGCCTTGAGTTCGTTCCAGGTTTCCTCGACGGACTGCAGATTGCTTTCCTGCAGGGAACGTTCCTCCTGCAGGGCCATGCGTTCTTCTTCGCGGGTCTGGTTCTGCATTTCCATGCTGTCCATTTCGCGGATCATGGCCTGATATTCGCGCTCGTTTTCCACCTGCATGAGCTTGTTCTTGCTGTTCATCAGGCGGGACTCGTCATCCTTGATTTCGGAGTCGAGGCGCTTCTGCTGTTCCTGCAGGTGCTGGAGCTTGTCCAGAATCCAGTTGCGCTGCGTATCCTGCGAGGTGAAGCGCTTCTGCAGGTTTTCCACGTCCTTGGGAGCGGCGTCCATTTCGCTCTGAACGGCGTGAATGCCGTCGTCCACGTGCTGGAGAGCCACAAGCTGGCGAATCTGTTCGATATAGAGGCTCACGACAGTACCTCCGGTACTTCAGAAAGAAAGGTCAAGGGCAGGAAGGGATCCCTGCCCGGCAAAAACGTTACCGTCACGTCGTCGAGCTTCGTTTTCAGAAGTTCGGCGAAGCGGCGGATCATTTCTTCTTCCAGGGAGAAATGTCCCACGTCAAGAATGGCCATGGGACAGAAATTCGGGCTGCGTCCGTCGTGACGCGAAGCCAGGGCAAGGGCGTCGTGATACTTCACGTCGCCGGTAATGAAGAGATCGGCGCCTGCGGCGGCGGCCTCTTCCAGAAGGGAGGAGCCGGACCCCGTGCACACGGCCACGCGTCTTACGGTCATGTCGGGATCGCCGATGAGGCGGGGGACGGCGCACATTCTTTCAAGCGGCAGGGAACCGCGCATGACGGCGCACAGCTTTTTCAGGCTCATGGGCGCAGGCAGCGTGCCTGCACAGCCGAATCCGCCTTCCGTCTGCGTTCCGTCCGGCGCAGTGAACGTGCCCGTCTTTTCCAGAATCACGCGGTCCGCAAGGCCGAGCAGATCGGGCAGCCACGCGCTCGGGCCGAGGGGATTGGCGTCCAGCGTGGTGTGGCTTGCGTACAGAGGCACGTCGTTTCTGTAGAGAATGGAAAGCGCGTCGGTGTAGCCGTTCAGGGCGTTTGTCCATGCGGGGCGCATGGCAAGCGGATGATGCGTAAGCACCATGTCCGCTCCGGCTTCCACGGCCGCGCGCAGCTGTTCGGGCGCAGGGTCGAGGCATACGGCCAGATGACGTATGTCGGCACGGGCCGAGGCCACCTGAACGCCGGAATGATCCCAGTCCGCCATAAGGGAAAGGGGAGCCGTCTGTTCAATGATGCTGATGAGCTCGCTCTGTAGCATGGGTGTCGCCTTCTGCGTGATGCAATGTCATGGATATGCCGGGGAATTCATATTTCTAGGGAAAGTTCTCCGCTTCGTCAAGCTCCGGCCTGCTTCCGCCCTCAACGCGGCGACGGAAAGGCAGAGCGCAGGAAATTTTCGTGCAGCAGGCAGGAACGCGTTTTTCGAAAAGGAACTTCCTTTTTTAAGGAAGGGAAGAGCGGAGGAAGTTCCGCAATTTCTCTGTGGAGCACTTGCGTCTGCGGAACGCTTTGCTGCTTCCGGGGCCGCAGAGCTTCTTTCTGTCGGAAGAGCGATGCGGAAAATTCCTCTTGGCGTTCTTCGGAGATTGGGGTAAGGGAACGCCATGCCATCCTTCATTTACATTACCGATGTTTTCTGTCCCTGGTGCTTCGGCTTTGCTCCCGTCATGCAGAAGCTCGTCGAGCGTCATTGTTTTCCCGTGCGCGTGCTCTGCGGCAATCTTGTGGACGAGCCGGAGCAGACCTCGTCCATGGGTACGCCTCGTCTGCGTGCCTTTTTTCAGCGTCTGTCCGACACCACGGGCCGCACGCTGGGCGAAGGTTTCTTCCGCCTGCTGAACGAGGAGGGGAGCGTCGTCATGGATTCCTCCCGTTCCGCGCTGCTCATGGCCGCGCTCAAGAAGCTTGCGCCCGGCCATGCCCTGGAGCAGATGGAAACCTTTCAGGATGCCTTTTACAAAGACGGGCGCGACGTGCTCGATTTGGGCGTGCAGGCCGACGTTGCCTTGCGCTGGGGTGTTTCTGCGGAGGAGCTTGAAAAGGCTCTTTCCTCCGAAGCCGTGCGCGAAAAGGCGAAGAAGGAAATGGACGAGGCGGAGGAAATTCTCGGCGATTTTGTGGTGTATCCCACGCTTTTCGTGAAAACGGACGACGGGGAGCTTCATGCCGTGGCCCGGGGCTTTGCTCCTCTTGAAACCGTGGAAGCCAAAATTGAGGAAGCTCTTGCTTCCGGCGCTTCTCTGAATTCGGTTTCCGCCGGGGCCTGCGGGCTGGACGGCACCTGCTGCCTGCGCTGAAATTTTGACGGAGGAGCGTTTTTTCGTGTCCGTCTGCGGCCTTGTTCCGTTTCAGGAAAGCAGGGCCGGGTCGTCCTTTTTTGTCCCCATGGAAAAGTTTTGAAGGGAGGATGGGGGCTCGTGGGAAGGAGGGAAACTTTTTCAAAAGTTTCCCTCCTTCCTCCGCCCTCTCCTTCTCTTTATTTCCGCAGGCCGGAAGGCTTTTCGGAACTTGAACCGCGCATGATTATGCGTTAGTCTCTCTTTTTTACCGGCGGGAAGGTCGGCGTTGCTCCGGCAGAAGGGGAGCGCGGCTTCCGCACGGTTCCGGGGCGCGTCCGCGCGGGCGGAGGCGTCGTTCATCATTTTAACACGGGAGATCTCGGGATGCGTTTTCTCAACTATGCCGCGGCCGTTCTGGCCGTCTGCGGTATGGCGCTTTCGCCTCTGGCCTCTTCCGCCCATGCGGAAGATACGGCGAAGAAAATCAAGGTTGGCTTCATCTATGTTTCCCCTGTGGGCGACGAAGGCTGGTCGTGGACCCATGATCAGGGCCGCAAGATGATGGACGAAATGCCCGACGTGGAAACCACCATGATGGAAAGCGTGCCCGAAGGCCCCGACGCCGAGCGCGCCATCAAGAACATGTGCTCCAAGGGCTACAACGTCATTGTGGCCACGAGTTTCGGCTACATGGACGCCATGGCCAAAATGGCCAAGCGCAACCCGAAGATCACCTTCCTGCACTGCTCGGGCTACAAGCACAGCGACAACATGACCTGCTATTTCGGCAGAATGTATCAGGCCCGCTATCTCACCGGCATGGTGGCGGGTTCCATGACCAAGAAGAATGAAATAGGCTATGTGGCCTCCTTCCCCATTCCTGAAGTGGTGCGCGGCATCAACGCCTTCACGCTCGGCGTGCGCGCCGTGAACCCCGACGCCAAGGTGCGCGTGGTGTGGACCCGCACCTGGTACAGCCCCGACGACGAAAAGAAGGCCGCCGAAGGCCTGCTCGACGTGGGCGTGGACGTGATTGCCCAGCATCAGGACTCCGCCGGTCCGCAGACCGCGGCCGAAGCCCGCGGCGCCTACAGCGTGGGCTACAACACCGACATGTCCGCCGCCGCGCCCAAGGCTCACCTTGTGGCCGCCGTGTGGGACTGGAACAAGTTCTATAAGAAGTTCATCGACGAATACCGTGCCGGCACCTGGAAGAACGGCAACTACTGGTACGGCATAGGCGACGGCATTGTGGACATTTCCCGCTACGGCGACATGGTTCCTGCCGACGTGCGCGCCAAGGTGGATGCCGTGAAGGCCGACATCATTTCCGGCAAGTATCAGGTGTTCACCGGCCCGGTGAAGGATCAGGAAGGCAAGGTGCGCGTGGCCGAAGGCCAGGTTGCGCCCGACGACATGCTGCTTTCCATGGACTGGTTCGTGGAAGGCGTGATAGGAACGACCAAGTAGTTTTTCAGGAAAGCTCCGCCCGGCGAAGGCGGGGCTTTTTTATTTCCGGTCCGCGGCTTGCCCCGTCCCGCAGGGGCGGTGACTTCCGCGGACCTCGGTTCTCTTTTTCCGGAAGAGCGATCTTCCGGGCGACCGGATGAAAAAATGACCGGCTTTTTCCGGTTCCGGAAATGTTCCCGGCGCGTATGCAACGGAAGGGCGCGACGGGCGGAAAGTTTTCCGGGATCCTTTTTCGCGAAAAGGTCTGTTCAGAAGGCCGGGCGGCTTTGAGACCGGCGGGCGCGTTGCCTGCCGTTGCCCGTGCCGGATTTTTCGATGCGTCCGTCCGGCCACATCAAACCATTTTCGGAGGAATCATGGACGGTTTCAGAGTCGTCAGACGGCAGACCCCCCAGCGCTGGGCAGGGTTCGTCGTGCTGCCGGCGGCGCTTCTCATCGCCCTGGCGTTCTGCTCCCTGCTGCTGATGATTCAGGACAAGTCGCCCGTGGAGGCCGCCGTGGTGCTCTTCAAGGGCGGCTTCGGCAGCCTGTACGCCCTGCAGGATACCATGCTCAAGGCCATTCCCATCTTTCTTTGCTCGCTCGGCGTGTCCATCGCCTTCCGCATGAAGGTGTGGAACATCGGCGCAGAGGGGCAGTTCGCCCTGGGCGGCGTGGGCGCCACCTGGGCAGTGCTCACCTTTCCCGGACTTCCCATGCCGCTCATGCTCACGCTCATGCTCGTGTGCGCGGCCGTAACCGGCGGTCTCTGGGGCATGCTTCCCGGTCTTCTCAAGCTGAAGTTCGGTCTCAATGAAATCATTTCCACGCTCATGCTCAACTACATAGGCATAGAGTTCATGCGCTACCTCGTGTACGGCCCGTGGAAGGATCCCGGAAGCATGGGCTTTCCCATGACGGCCATGTTTCCCGAAGAAGCCATATTCCCCGAAGTGCTCGGCTACGTGCACGCAGGCCTTGTGGTATGCGTGATTGCGGCCGTGGCCGTTTCCGTATTTCTGCAGCGCACGAGACTCGGCTTCGAGCTGTGCGCCGCAGGCGAAAATCCGAGGGCCGCGCGCTACGCCCGCATTCCCTACGGCTTTCTGCTGGTGTTCGTGCTCACGGTGTCCGGCGCGCTGGCGGGCATGGCGGGCTGCGTGGAAGTTTCGGCCACGTTCAACAGGCTTCAGCCCAGCCTGTGCACAGGCTACGGCTACACGGCCATTGTGGTGGCATGGCTTTCCCGCTTGCGCACGCCTTCCATTGCGCTGTTCTCCGTTTTTCTGGCCGGTCTTCTCGTGGGTACCGACAACCTTCAGGTGGACATGCAGGTGCCTGCGGCCTTCGGCGGCATTCTCGAAGGCTTCATCCTTCTGTGCGTTCTGGCCGGGCAGTTCTTCTATTCCTATACCTTCGTGAGAACCGGTCGCAGCCAGGGAGGTGCCGCATGACCTGGGACATCTTTGTTGCGCTGCTTGCCGCCACGGTGCTGGCGGGTACGCCTCTTTTGTACGCCACCATGGGCGAACTCATCACCGAGCGTTCCGGTGTGCTCAACCTCGGCGTGGAAGGCATGATGATCATGGGGGCCTTTTTTGCCTTCATCGTACAGTTCAAAACCGGCAATCCCTGGCTTGCCACGCTGGCCGCCGGCTTCGGCGCCGCCTGCATAGGCCTTCTGCACGGTGTGGTCTGCCTCATCTTCCAGGGGAATCAGACCGTGTCCGGGCTGGCTCTCACCATTTTCGGCGTGGGCCTTTCCGACTATCTCGGCGCGCCCTTCATCGGCGAGAAGACCGTGGGCTTCCAGCCCTTCGACATTCCTTTTCTCTCCGACATTCCGGTCATCGGCCCCGTGCTCTTTCAGCATGATCCTCTGGTGTACATCTCCTATCTTCTGCCCTGGGCCGTCATGTGGTTCTTCCGCCGTACCTCCCTTGGTCTTGCCCTCTGTGCGTCCGGCGAATCGCCCGACGCCGTACAGGCCGCGGGGCTTGATCCCGTGAAGATGCGCTGGCTCGGCATTTTTGCCGGAGCCTTTCTCGTGGGCGTGGGCGGAGCCTACCTGTCGCTTTGCGCCACGCACATGTGGACGCACAACCTTACCGCGGGCAAGGGCTGGATAGCCGTGGCCCTCGTCATTTTCGCCTTCTGGCGGCCGGGCCGCGCCATGTTCGGCGCCTACCTCTTCGGCGGCATCATGGCCTTCCAGCTGCGTCTTCAGGCCCTGGGCACCACCATTCCCTCGTCGCTCATGATGATGCTGCCCTACGCGCTCACCATTCTTGCGCTGCTTTTTTCCTCAGCCAGAGGCAAGGGCAGAAACGCTCCTGCGGCGCTCGGAGACAACATTGCTCCGGGAGCGTAGCCAGGCGGAAGCGGTTTGACGCGCGGGAGCGGGCCGGGGCACTTTGAAGAAAAAGTGACGGTGTCCGCGGAAAGGCGGGGCCTGGTTGAATGGCGCAGCGGCGCGGCATGCTGCTGTACCTGAGCGGTGTTTCAGGCCTTTGCGGGCCCGCTGGAGCTTTGCCGGAAAGGGGCAGGGCGTCGGAATCCGTTGCAATTCCCGGGCGGGTTTGCGACAGGCACTCCATGCGGCGTTCCCCTCTCCGACGGAGGCCGTCAGCGCCATGTTTCTTCGCTTTACAGACAGAGCGCAATGGGAGCATGATATTGTAACAGGGTTGCAACTCCTCCGTTTTTCGGTGAAAATTCCCGAAGAATCGACCTGTTGTCGTAACGGAGTCGAAAGCCAAGGACATTCCCATGCTGACTTCCCGCGATATGCTTACCGGGCTTCCCATGATTACGGCTGCGGCCTTTTTCATGCAGATGCTCGATTCCACCATTCTCAACACGGCTCTGCCCTCCATAGCCGCATCCATGCACCGCGCGCCGTTCTCCATGCAGCTTGCCGTCATAAGCTACGCGCTTACCGTGGCCATGCTCATTCCCTTGAGCGGGTGGCTGGCCGATACCTTCGGCACGCGGCGTGTGTTTCTTTCGGCAGTGGCCCTGTTCGTGTCCGGTTCGCTGTTCTGCGCCATGTCCCATACTCTGCCGCAGCTTGTGGCTGCACGCGTGGTGCAGGGCATAGGCGGTGCCATGATGGTTCCCGTTTCCCGCCTTACCCTCATGCGTGCCTACACCCGTGCGGATTTTGTGAGGGTGTTCAACTTCATCACCATTCCCGGCCTGGTGGGACCGGTGGTGGGCCCCATCATAGGCGGCTGGCTCGTCACCTACGCCTCGTGGCACTGGATCTTTCTCATCAACGTTCCGCTCGGCCTCGTGGGTTTTCTGTACGCGCTGCGCGTCTTTCCCGATTTCCGGCAGGCACGGGGCCGTTTCGACGCCCCGGGTTTCATCATCATAGGCGCGAGCGTGCTTTCCATGACCGCCGGGCTGGAACTTACCGGCGGCAAGAATTCCTCGCCGCTGCTTGCCGCCGTGCTCATCATTTTCGGTTTTGCGGCCGTGGCGGTCTATGTTCTTCACGCCCGGCGTTCCCCTTCGCCGCTCATCTCCCTCAAGGTGTTCAAAACACGCACCTTCCGGGTGGGCATTGCAGGAAACATGGTGGCGCGTCTCGGCACGGGCAGCATTCCCTTTCTGGTGCCGCTCATGCTTCAGGTCGGTCTCGGCTATTCCGCCGATGTGGCGGGACTTATCATGCTTGCTCCGGCCGTCGGCTCCATCATGACCAAAACCGTGGTGCTGCGGCTTCTGCACCGCTTCGGCTACCGGCACGTGCTGCTTTTTCTCACGCTTGCCATTGCGGGCATGTACATATTCATGAGTCTGCAGCGTCCCGGCTGGCCGCTCACGCTTCTGGTGGTGCAGCTTCTCATTCAGGGCATGTTCATGTCCGGTCAGTTCACCTCCATGAACACCATCACGCTGGGCGAACTTCCCGCCGACACCGCGAGTGACGGCAACAGTCTTCTTTCCGTCACGCAGAACCTCACCGTCAGCTTCGGCGTGGCCATAAGCACCGCGCTGCTGCGCTTTTTTACCGGTCCTGCCGGCGAACTTCAGGCTCTGCACCGCACCTTTGTGGCCGTAGGCCTCATTACGGCGGCCTCGGCCTTCGTGTTCATGCTGCTGCACAAGGACGACGGTGAAAATCTTCTTGAAAAAAACAATGATACCGGCGGCCGTTCCGGGCCGAAAGGAAAATGATGATGGCACAGACGCAGTCTTGTGCGGCAAAGGAGACGGAGCGTACGACTCCTCCTCTCATCCGACTGGAAAACATCTGCAAAAGCTACGGCCCTGTGAAGGCTAACCGCGACATATCCCTTGAAATTCGCGCAGGTGAGATTCTTGCCCTGCTCGGCGAGAACGGTGCTGGCAAATCCACGCTCATGTCCATATTGTCGGGCAAGTCCCGGCAGGATTCCGGCACCATTTTCGTGGACGGCATTCCCGCGCCCTTCCGTTCCCCGCGCGACGCTCTGGCTGCGGGCATCGGTATGGTGTATCAGCACTTCATGCTCGTTGAGGCCATGACGGTCACGCAGAACCTCATGCTCGGGCAGGCACGGGGCATTCTTAACCCTTCGGCCATGCGTGAAAGGGTGCTGGAACTCGCGTCCCGCTACGGCTTTGAAATAAATCCCGATGCAATGATTTCCGATCTTTCCATGGGCGAACGCCAGAGAGTGGAAATTCTGAAGCTCCTTTACCGCGATTGCCGGGTGCTCATTCTCGATGAACCCACCGCCGTGCTCACGCCGCCGGAAATAAGTCAGCTTTTTGCCGCGCTGCGCCGCATGGCCGCCGACGGGAAAGCCGTGGTGTTCATCAGTCACAAAATGAAGGAAGTGCTCGACCTCGCCACGGAAATAAGCATTCTGCGCCGCGGCGAGATTGTGGATCATTTCATGCGTGAGGAAGTGCCCGGAGAAAGGGAGCTTGCCGAACGCATGGTAGGCCGTCAGATGGATACCGAAGTGGAGCAGACGCCCGTGGAAAAGGGCGAGGTTCTGCTGGAACTTTCTCATGCCTCGTGCGGCATGGCTCAGGATCTGACCTGTTCGCTTCGCCGGGGCGAGGTGCTGGCCGTGGTGGGCGTGGCCGGCAACGGTCAGAGGGAGCTTGTGGAAATGGTGACGGGCGGTGCCGCTCCCGACAGCGGCAAGGATTCCGTGCGCATTCTGGGCAGGAACTGGAACGATTTCATGCGCACGCGCATGGGCCGGAAGAGCATGGTGTACATTCCCGAAGACAGAAAGGGGCTTGCCACCTGTCCGTCGCTGGATCTTCTGGACAATTTTCTGCTCACCAACCGCAATGGATTCCAGAACTTCGGCTTTCTCGACAGACGCCATTCCGCCACGGCGGCCGAGGACATCATGCAGGAATATCAGGTGGTGGCCGACGGCCTTCACGCCACGGCGGGTTCTCTTTCCGGCGGCAATCTGCAGAAAATGGTTCTCGGGCGTGAGTTTTTCCGTGAGCCGAGCCTCATTGTTGCCGAGAACCCCACGCAGGGCCTGGACATAGGCGCCATGGAAGAGGTGTGGCGGCGCATTCTTGAGGCGCGCGCGAGCGCCGGAGTGCTCCTTGTGACGAGCGATCTGCACGAAGCCATGACTCTGGCCGATACCTTTGCCGTCATGTACCGCGGCCGCTTCATCGACGTTTTTCCCCGTACCGATGCCGCGCGCGTGGAGTCCATAGGACTCATGATGGCAGGCATCCGCTTCGGCGAGGAAGAGGAGGCCGCAAATGAAGCGTAAGCTTTCCGTTGCCGAGGCCGTGCAGGCCGCAGGCATTCTTTTCGAGCTGAACACGGAGGAGAACGGCGTTCTTGCCGTGGCGCGGAAGGCGGGCCTGCCATGCGCCACGGAGGAGGAGAAGAAAAGGCTCATGCTGGAATGGCGGGCTTACGTGCACGCCGCCGTGCTTTACGCCCTCATGGTGCAGGCCCCCAACGTGGTGGTGGTGGAATACCTTCGCGTTACGCAGGACATGCTGAAAAAGCTCGGCTACAGCCCGAAGGAGGCCGAAGACTTCGTGGACGGAGCCTTCCGCGCCTACGTCGATCCCATGGTCAGAACAAAAACGCAGGAATGCCCGGGCGTTTTCTTCCGCCGCCTCATGAACAAGGACGTTTCCGAAGTTCCCGCTGATACCGCCGCCATGGTATCCGGCGTCATGGCCATGATAATGTCCGCCGTTCTGGACAAGCTCGAACAGTATGAGTTCGGGATAGAGTAAGAGAAGATGGCGGGGGAAGGAGGAAAACTTTTGAAAAAGTTTTCCTCCTTCCCCCGCGCCCCCATTCTCTTTTCAAAACTTTTTAATTGTGATGCCGCAATTCCCGGGGATTTGAGGGAAGTTTCGCCCGGTGCTCTTTGCCGGACGTTTTTATTGCGTGCCCGTCGGGCAAAGCGTCGTGCTTCGGCCTCAGTCCGGGCCGTGAAGGCCGCGTTCGAAGGAATGCGGCTTTTTTTGTGTTCGTCTTTCAGACTCGATCCCGCAGGAGGAGCGGGTCAAGGAAGGATTTTTTTGTCCGACCCCGTGTCTGCCTTCCGAACGCGAGAGAGAAAAGGGCTGAGGCGGCGCCGGGGTAGGGATGCCCCGGCGCCTGTTCCGGGAGGGGAGTCCAGACAGGGATGTTTTCAGAGCTGGAACAGCCTGCCGAGCGCGGGGATTTTGTCTTTGACGCCGCTGTGGCGCAGACAGGCCCAGAGCGTGGCCTGATTGCTTGTGATCACGGGCAGCTCCCAGTCGCATTCCAGAATGGGAATGATGTCGAGCACGTTGAGCCCCGTGCAGCTGATGAACAGGCAGTCCGCGCCTTCGCGCGGAAGCTGCTTGACCTTCTGGAAGACATAGTTGGGTTCTATGTCCGTGATGGACTGGTTGACGTAGTCGTTTTCCATGCCGGTGATGTGCGTCACGAAAAGGCCGTTGCTCTCGAGGAAGTCCTTTTCTGCTTCGTTGGTATTGTCGGGATAGGGAGTGATGACCACGGGGTGTGAAACGCCGAGGGCGGCAAAGGCCTCAAGAACGGCGGTGGAGGTGGTGAGACACGGATCGCCGGTGATTTCCTCCATGCGGGCGATGAGTTTCTTGTCGAAACCGAAGCCGTCTATGAGACTGCCGGACGTGCAGCCGAACATGATGACGTCGTGCTTGTAGCGTTTGTAGACTTCACAGACCTGTTCTATGTGGCTCACCATGTCCCTGAGCCCCTCCGGCGTGGGGATGGTGAAGGGCAGGCGGGAAGTGGCCACGGCCACGCCTGCGGGAAGAAAGCGGTGAAAGTCCATTTCCATGTTCGGCCCAGATCCGGGGGCCAGAAGACCGATGTGTGCTCTCCAGGAATACATGGGAGGCTCCTTGCGGCATGGCGCCGCGGTATTGAGGAGGGAAGGGGATTTATCGACCGAGCAGACGCGCCGTCACCTCCTGAGTGCTCAGACCGCCGAGGCCCAGCGCCTTGAGGGTGCGTCCCTCGCAGGCATAGTTTCTGCCGTGCAGAGCCGAGGCCAGAGCCAGCAGTCCGGAAGAGAGGGGCATGTCGAGTCCGGCAGCACGTCCTGCATCGGCCAGAAGACAGACGCAGGTGGAGGCGTCTTCGCTTATGTAGCGGTGAGAGGCGCTCGTGGGGCCTATGAGGGAGCGGAAGGCGTCAAGCTCCGGGAAGCTGTTCTGCCGGGCCACGCGGTGCATGTGCGGCAGCGGAGAGCGGGCCGTCCAGCCCCAGGCGTTGAATACGGCCGTTTTTTCTTTGTCCATGGCTTCCAGCATGGAGAGCACGCCGGGAGTGAGTCCGGTCTTGTAGAGCCAGTACTCGCCGCCGGAACGCTCTATGGCTCCGAGATTGAGCAGAGAGCCCATGAGATGGATGACCACGTTCGGGGAATTGAGCGCGGTTTCCAGCACATTGGAGGCGGCGTCGGTTTCCAGAACTCCCGCAAGCGCCTGCTGAAGCTTTGGCGTGTCGCAGGCGGGGAAGGCCGCCACCATGCGCCTTGCCAGAGGAAAGGCCATGAATATCTGTGCAGGACGAAGCCTGCGGCAGGGATAAAGATTTCCTTCCAGTTCACCGAGCACTACGCCGTGCCGCTGCTGTTCGTCGAGGCCCCGGGCGGTTCGTATGGCCCGGTCGAAGATCAGGGAAGCTCCGCCGCCTGCGGAGATGAACACGGTCTGTCCGTCCTTCAGAAAGGGAGCGCACTGTTCGGCGAGTGCCTCATGACGGTGAGCCACGGCGCATACGACGACAAGTTCGGCCTTTTCCAGCGCTTCTTCGGCATGTTCGCAGAGGGCGGGCAGAACCTTTCCCGTTCGTCCGCCTCCGGTCAGGCAGATGCCTCCCGCGAGGCGTATTTCGTCCAGTCGTTCCTTCCTGTCGTCGTACAGAGAAACCTTGTGGCCGGCCAGGGCCATGTCGGCGGCAAAGCACTGTCCCGTGCCTCCCGCACCGATAACGCAGATGTTCTTCACAGCATTCCTCCGGAATTTTGCAGCGTCGTGCGGCGTTTCGGCGGCAGGCCGATGGGACTGCCCGCCGCCTTTTTTCAGTCGTTGATGTTCATGGCGCGGACGAGATCGGCGACCTTGTCCAGTTCTTCCAGGTGGCGCACCATGTCCACCACGCGGGAGGCCTTTTCTTCACCTATCACGGGGCCCGCGGCCAGATGGAAGCGGTCGATGAACTCTTCGTCGGTCATCATGTTTCTGGGATGTCCCTTGGGCAGCGGCACTTCCTTGACGAGATGCCGTCCGTCCACGGTGTCCACCTTGAGAACGTAGAACGGATAACTGCCGCGCTGGAAGGTTTCAAAGCACTGCTGCAGGGTCATGTATTCGCCTTCGCAGTGAATTCTGGTGGACAGCTCCACGACGGAGGGATTGTGGCGGAAGGATTCGGAGTACCATTCCTGCGTGGGCTCGGGATGATGCAGCATGGCGGATACGCAGTAGGGAATGCTGAACTGACCGTCCACGACGGAAGGATATCCGTCGGGATGCACATGCCAGCGGGACTCCACTTCTGGGCTGATGGTGATGGAGGCGATGTCGGCGGGCTTGAGACCGTATTCGGCAATGAGCTCGGCCATGCCGTCCAGAGGCTGCTGTATCCACATGTTGGTGGGCCAGTGCTTCATGAGGGTTTCCATGATCATCCACTGAGACCCGAGATTCTTCGTGTACCATTCCCACTTGCAGTCGTCGGTCATGGTGCACCAGTAGCCGCTGTCGCCGTCAAGGTAGTCGGGCAGGGAGCTGATGCCAACCTTGGCCAGATGCGCGCCTGCTATGCCGTTCATGCTGTTCATGCCCCACTGGAAGTGATAGTAGTCCGTGCGGGTGACATGGGTGAGCACGTTGATGGTGGGCGTGAGCGCGCCCGTGATGCCTATGAGGTTTTCCATCTGGTTCTTGTCGAGACCGAGGAGCTTTCCGCCCATGATGGAAGAGGCGTAGATGACCCAGCTCGTGAGCCCCCAGCCCTTGGTCATCCATCCGAAGTTCGGTCCGGGCTGCACGGCCATGGCTATGCGTTCGTACAGCTCGTAGGCGGTGACAAGGCCCAGAAGGTAGTCCCTGCCGGAGGAGCCGAGCTGTTCGCCCATGGCGAGGCCCGTGGACACGGCACAGGCCGAGGGATGACCTGTCCAGCTGCAGTCTTCCCAGTCGAGGGCATCGGCAAGCGTGCCGTTGGCAAGACCCGCTGCTGCTGCGTTCACCCTGGAGCCGTCGCCCCATATTGTGGCTTCGGTTCCGCCCTGTCCCATGGCTTTGCCGAGTGCCACGGCCCTTCTGCCCACGTCGGAGGAAAGAGCGGCCAGAGAGACGCCCAGTGTCTGGAGCGTCAGGTTTTTTGCACGGTTCAGGACTTCTGCGGGAATATCCTCATAGCGCAGTGCCGCACCGTAGGCGGCAAGTTCCTTGGTCTGACTCATGACTGGCTCCTTTTGTTGGTTGGGGTGCTGCTCAGCGGTGTATGGGACGCCAGGAGATTTCCGGGCCGTTTTCGCCGTTGACTATGCGGATGAACTGACCGTTGAGCATGGGATTGGTGAAGGGGTAGTCGGAACGCTGCATGTTGCCCCGGCTTTCCTTGCGCTCAAGAGCGCAGCGGATCATGATCTCCCCCATGTCCATGATGGCGAGGGTTTCCGAGGCTCGCATGAGCTCATGGGCCGTGGGCGTGCACAGTTCGGCGTCCACGCGGCGGCGCATGTCGCCTATGAACTTGAGGCCGGATTTCAGCAGACTGGCCGAACGTACCTTGTGAGGGCCGGGAGCGGCGAAATCGGTGAGTATCTGCTGGATGGCATGATTGCATTCCTGCCACGTGGCGCCGCTGCTGCGGCCGGCAAAGGTGCTGTAGTAGGCCATGCGCTCCCGGGCCCACGGAGAGTTTTCCACATCCTGGCAGGGAGAAGCCCCGGCGGCATAGGAGGCGGCCTGTTCTCCGCTGATGAGTCCGAACACGGCCGCGCCGCCGATGTTGGTGCGGAAATTGCCCACATGATCGCCCACGGCGTACACGCCAGGCAGATTCGTTCCGGTTTCAGGATTGATTTCTATGCCGCGTATGCCGTGAGGCTCGTATTGTCCGAACACCACACCGTGCCGGCCGGGATCCACGCCTTCCTGCTTCATCTGGGCAAGGAATCCGGTGAGGCCCTCGCAGCCCATGGCCCAGAGCATGTGCTTGAGATCATCCTCGCTCGCTCCGCCACAGTCCATGATGGCCGGCCCCGTACCGTTGACCATGAGATCGGAAAAGGAGGAATTCCAGATGTCGCCGGTGATGTCGCTGGTTTCCCGGCTCGGCACGGTGGTGAATGGTCCTATGGGAGAGCCGTCGGGGTAGCGGTACACGCCGAGCCAGGTGGCCTTGCCGCAACGGGAGGAGTAACGGGGACCGGCGTGTCTGTAGCCCCGGTCCATGCCTACCAGCGCGCCTCCGACGCGCCAGAACTGGGCGATGGATTCTCCCGTACAGGCAGGGCACACGCCGATGTTGAACATGAGCCCCGGGGTATTGGCCGAAACGAAGAGCCGGCAGGGATTGCCGGTGGCAAGAATGACGGCTTTTGCCCGCACGATGCGGAAGGAAGGTTTTTCTTCGCTGGTGTCGAGGGCGAGCACGCCGCCCATGCCTCCGGGCACGGGCAGAAGCTCCAGCACGGGGGAGTGGTTGACGATGACGGCTCCGGCCCTAAGAGCCTGCGCGGTAAGCACCTTTTTCTGGTTGCTGCCGTCATACTTGAGAAAGGCCCGGGGCCTGCCGGGAAAGGCATGGCCCTCGAACAGCCAGTCGCCCCGCGGTTTCATGTTGATTCCCCAGGAGTGCCACATGTCCACGACTTCCCTGCTGCGCATGAGGGAGGCGTCGAGCACGTCGCGGTCCTGGTCTCCGCCCACGAGACTGCCCAGGATGGCTTCTCTGGCCGTGGCGAGATCGCCGTGCACCTCGGGGATGTAGCAGGCGAAGTGATCGTTTCCGCCCGCTCCAGAACCGCTTCTCTTCGTATGGGCCTTTTCCAGCACCACGGTGGAGGCCCCGGCCCTGGCCGCGGCCACGGCGGCCATGAGACCGCCTATGCCGCCTCCGGCAATGACGACGTCGGCATCGAGAATTTCTTTAATCGGCAGCATGCGGGCCTCCTTGGCCGGAGTTTTTCAGGAAGGGAGAATCCACGTGCAGTATCATGTGGCTTATGGGGTGACGCAGGGTGATGGCTCCGGCAGGGCAGTCGAGCGCGCACACGTTGCAGTGCCAGCACTCGTCGGGATACCGCACCGTGGGCATTTCGTTCTTTGCAGGCCTGCAGCCGAACACTTCCAGAGGGCATATGTCCGCGCACAGCCCGCAGCGCAGGCATTTGTCGGGAGAGATGACGGGGGGCATGGCAGACTCCTTTCCGTATGGGGGGCGGGGAACCGCCCCCGGAAGGGCTACTTTTCGGCGCCGATGGCCTTCAGAAGATTTTCGTGCTGGGTGACCACTTTGCCGGTCCAGAGTCCCTTTTCACGGTAGTAGCGCACCACGCCTTCATGGTAGGGCGGGGCATATTCATAGATGGTGCCGAAGTCGGCGGCGATGGGGGAAATGTTTTCCCATTCGCTCCTGTTCTCGTCGATGGCCTTGATGATGCCGTAGGCCACTTCGGGATCCATGTCGGCGCGGGCGTAGATGCCGTTGCGGTACAGGATGGCGCGGCCGATGGCCGAGGTGTTGTTGAAGTAGGGGGCATGGGCGGGCAGACTGCCGATGAAGAAGCCCGTGGGCAGGTGTTCCATGAGGTATTTGGCCTCTTCCTCGGAGGGTTCCACGTACACGTTGGCTCCGCCGGAGGTTTCCAGCTCCATCATGAAGGGACCGGAGCCGGTGCTGAGGGCGGCGTCCACGCGGCCTTCCACGATGTCGCTGGTCATTTCGCGGAAGTTGATCATGGTGAGGGCGGCCTTGAGGTCGGATTCCTTGAGTCCCGCGCTGGCAAGAAGCGTGAGGCCCACACGGTCGAACAGCGGGTTGCCGGGCTGTCGCATGGTGACCACGCGGCCTTTGAGATCGGAATACTTTTCAATGCCCTTGCCGGGAATGGTTATGAGTCCGTACAGGGCGCGGGCTCCGGGAATGATGGTGCGCAGGAAGGGCTTTGCTCCGGTTTCGGTCTTCCATACGCCGAGGCCCTGCAGCAGTTCCACAGTGTCGGGACCGGCATGCATGGCCAGATCCACCTGTCCCTTTTCCATTTTTGGCAGCCAGCTTGCCGGCCCGCCTATGGGCTGAACGATGACGCGTTCCACGGGAGTGTGCTTTTCAATGGTCTTGGCCATGGCCGTCACGGCCATGTGCATGACATTGCCCGAGGCGGGAACGGAAATGACCAGCTTTTTGGGCCATGCGGTGTCGGCAAGGGCGCAGGCGGGAGCGAAACTGAGCGCGGCCGCAGCCAGAGAACAGAGCATGATGGAGAAGGTGCGTCTTTTCATACGTGACTCCTGGGTAAGAGGGTTGGACGGAAGGAAAACGCGGTTTAGAAGGAGCATACCTTTTCGGTCTTCATGCGGTAGAAGAGGTAACCCATGAATGCGAGGAGAGCGGCGAGAACGGGATACTGGATGATGTCCGGCAGAGGCACGAATATGGCTATGCCGCCTGCTCCCAGAACGATTCTTTCCCACAGGGCGAGGGGAACAAGAAGGTATTTCGTCCACGCGCCGGATATGGCGAGCAGGCCCGTGAAGGAGGCCAGAAAGACGAGGGCCGTTTCCCACAGGGGACCTATGAAGAGCAGCGCGGGGTACACGACGAAGGCCCACGGGACGAGGAAACCGGCAATGCCCATGCGCAGGGCGAGCACGCCCGTCTTGGTGGGATCGCCGCCGGATATGCCGGAGGCCACGAATGCGGCGATGGCCACGGGCGGGGTGATGAAGGAAAGAGCGCCGTAGTAGAACAGGAACATGTGCACGGCCAGAGGCTCCACGCCGCTGCCCACGATGGCCGGGGCCAGCATGGTCACGGTGAGCAGGTAGCATGCGATGGACGACATGCCCATGCCGAGCACGAAGGAGGCCGCTCCTGCCATGAGGAGCATGAGGTAGATGTTGTTTCCCGCCAGGGACCCCAGTTCGTTGGAAAGATTCTGTCCCGTGCCCGTCACGGTCATGGCGCCTACGAGAATGCCTATGGCCACGCTGAGCGGAATGACCATGTTCATGCCCATGGCCGTGTTTTCCAGCACGATGAGAAAACGCTTCCAGTTCAGTCTGGTCCTTCGGGAGAAGGCCGTGCATACCACGAGAGTTAAGAGCGTGTACACTATGCTCGTTTCCGCAGAGAACTTGAGAAAGCCCATGCACACGATGAGCACGCCGAAGGAAGGCAGATAGTACCAGCCTTCGCGCATGACGTCGCGAACTCTGGGAAGGTTCTCTCTGGGTTCGCCCACGGCGCAGAGGCGAATGGCCTCAATGTCGGCCTGCACGAGCAGCGTGCCGTAGTACAGTACGGCGGGCAGGAAGGCGGCGGCGCATACGGACCAGTAGCTGACGCCGAGAAAGTCGGCGATGAGGAAGGCCGTCGCGCCCATGATGGGCGGGGTGAACATTCCGCCTGTGGAGGCCACGGCTTCCACGGCGCCGGCCAGCTCTGCGGGAAATCCCGTTTTCTTCATCATGGGAATGGTGATCTGTCCGGTGGTGGCCACGTTGGCGGCCACGGAGCCGGAAAGGGAGCCGAAGAACATGCTGGAGAGCACGGCCGTCTTGGCAGGACCGCCGCGGTACGCACCGAGGCAGGCCCGGGCAAGGTCGCTGAAGAAATCGCTTGCTCCGGTGACGGTGAGTATGCAGCCGAAGAGAATGAAGCCCGGTACCGTGGAGGCGACCGTGCCCACGATGCTGCCCCAGTAGCCTTCTCCGCTCAGGAACATCCATCCCGTGGCTCCGGCGTAGGTGAATCCCGTGCTCATGAGGAATCCCGGGAATAGATCGCTGTACACGAAGTAGAAGAAGGATCCTACGGACAGAATGACGGGAGCCAGACCGGAAGTGCGTCGCACGGCTTCCATGAGGGCCACGGAAAAGCCGCCGGCAAGCAGCATCTGCCACCATGTGGCGTCGCCCCAGGAGTAGATGAGAGAGTCGGAATTGCAGGCTATGTAGGCGCAGGCTGCCGCCGTCCACAGAATCATGACGGTTTCATACCAGTGCAGCCGTTCCATGTCGGCACCCTTTTTCGGAGGCACGGCCAGCAGCACGAGACTCACCAGTGCCCCCGCACAGATGGCGCGATGAGCCACGGGATAGATGATGATGCCGAGCGTGAAAAATACCTTCAGCAGGGTGAGTATGATGTATATGGTCCACACGGATCCCAGAAGGAAGGCCAGCTTGAAACGCAGAGGGCGCTCCTTGAAGGGTGTGCCCGGGCCGTACTTCTTCTGGGGCTGTACGTCGGTGGTGCTGTTTTCTGCCATGGTAGCCTCCTTGAGGCGCGGGAAAGAGGTGCCTGTCAGTTGTTACCGGTGGGGAAGTGAAAATTGTCCATGTAGTAGCGTTCCGGCCGGACCTTGTAGCGTTCCAGGGGGACTTTTCTCGTGGTGTATTCGGCCTGTCCGTTCCTGTTTCGTATGACGATCCAGCAGAGCCAGTGTTCGTTGTCCCTATGCGGGAAGTCGGCGCGGAAATGGCCGTCACGGGATTCCTCGCGCATGAGCGAGGCGTTCAGGGTAAACTCCGTGAGCATGGCCATGGCCGCGGCTTCCCGGGCCTTCATGAGATAATGCGGGTCGGGCGCGCCGAGGGCGGGAAGTACGTCCTGCTGAAGGACCCGTAATTTTTCCAGGCCGTTCTTCAGTCCTTGGGCCGTCTTAAGGATGCATACGTCGCAGGAACTTATGATCTCCTGTATGCGCCGCACGGCATCCTTGGGAGCCAGGCCTTCTCTGCCCAGGGGGGCGAGAGCCGCGTCAAGCTTCCGCCGGACGTCGGCTTTGTCGAGTTCCCTATGTTCGTGTTCGAGGGCGAATCGTCCGGCGTTTTCTCCGGCAATGTAGCCCGTGGTGGCCACAAGGCACATGGAAAGTCCGCCCATGTACACGCCGCCGTCGATGCCGCAGCTGCGGCCGGCCGAGTAAAGTCCCTCCACGGGGGTGGAGCAGTCCTTCCCGCACATGACGCCGCCGTAGGAGGTGAGTACCTGCGGCATCCATTCCTGCGGCTTGCCGAAGAAGTCTATGCCGATCTCGAGCAGCTTGGAGTCGTGCAGCTTCGCCCAGCCGGCCTTGGGCCGCAGGGCGCTTATGCTTTCTTTCGGCATGCGGCTGGTATCGAAGTATATGGGACCTCTGCCGGCGGCCACTTCATGCGCCATGCCCCGTACGTTGTAGTGCGGATCGCCCTTGGCGCCGAGCGTGGGAGCATAGCGGCTCATGAAGTCTTCTCCCAGCCTGTTTACGAAGCGCGCGCCGTGCGGCAGCAGATTGGTCTGTCCTTCCCAGGCAAAGAGCTTCGGCGTGTTCCATACGCGGATGAATTCAAAGTTGCGCAGCGGAAGACCGGCGTTGAAGGCCAGGGGAACCCCGTCGCCGGCGCAGCTGCTCATGTGGTAGGAGGTCTTCCAGCCGCCCATGTTGGCCGCCAGCACCACGGCTCGGGCGCTGCATATCACGGGGCGGCCGCTCAGGGTGTGAAAGCCGGAGGCTCCCGTAACACGGCCGTCCGCGACCAGAAGGTCGGTAATATAGATGTTGCCCATGCGGTGCACGTTCAGTCGTTCCATTTCCCCTAGGAGCTCGCGCCGAAGGTTGGCGCCTCCCGAGCCCAGGGGCACGGAAAGATAGGACTTCATGTTGGCGAGGCCGCGCTGAGGCACGGGAATGAGCTTTCCGTCGTCGTCGCGACGGAAATGATGCCCGAGGGCTTCGTAGTCGCGGAAGCGGTCGGAGGACTGGCGCAGTATTTCTTCCATGAAGTCCTGTTCCACGAGACCGTCGTAGTAGTAGACGAGCTCGCGGAGCATGGCGTCGATGTCGTCTCCGGGCAGCCGGGCTATCATGTCGCCGCCGCACATGCTGCCGAGTCCGCCCCAGTCACGCGGTCCCTTGTCGATGATGAGCACGTTCTCCACGTGTTCCCGTGCCTTTTTGGCCGCCCACATTCCGGCGAATCCGCCGCCGACGATGAGCACATCGGCATTCAGTATCCAGGGAGTCAGTTTCATGCGTTGTCCTCCGTGACCGGGCGCACGGTGTCGAGGGTGCGGGGCAGTCTTTCCTTGAAGGGGTGAACGTGTATGGCATCGGCCGGGCAGCGGACTTCGCAGGTGTAGCAGGTCATGCAGTCGTCCGTGTAGGCTATGCGCGCCCTGCCGCCGCAGGTCATGCAGCGCCGGGCTTCGGCCAGGGCGGAATCCAGAGGAAGTCCCCGGCGGCATTCGGAAAAGTCGCGGAGGGAGCTTTTCATGCGTTCGTTTCTTTTGAGAGGCTCTATTTTGGCGGGATCGAGCCGGGAGAGCATGTCGCTTGCGACAGGTCGTGCGGAAACGGGACGGTTGAGCTCCGCGCCGGAGAGAAAGCGATGGACGGAAACGGCCGCACGTCTGCCCGAGGCTACGGCAGCCGTTACCGAGGCCGGTCCGCTCACCACGTCGCCCGCGGCGAACACGCCTTCGCGGGAGCTTTCCATGGTGGCTTCATCTACCCGTATGCGTCCGCGTTCCGTATCCAGACACGACGCAAAGGGAGCAACATCGCTGCGCTGGCCGATGGCGAGAATGACCATGTCGGCAGGAAAAAGCCTCACGGCGGAGGGATTTTCGTCGAAGACCGGAGCAAAGCGTCCGGACTCGTCGGTCACGGACAGGCAGGGGCGGCAGAAAAGGCCGTTCAGTTTTCCGGCGTCATCCCGGGAAAGGCCGCAGGGACCCCATGATCCATTCACGGCAATGCCGAGAGAACGGGTTTCCTCCACATTGTGAGGAAAGGCCGGCAGAGAATCTTCCGCTTCCAGGCTTACGATGGTCACATCGTCGGCCCCCAGACGAAAGGCGCTCACGGCGGCATCCATGGCCACGTCGCCTCCGCCCACCACGACAACCCGGCTGCTTCCTGAAAGGGCGGGAGCGGCGTTCATGCGGACGGAGCGCAGGAAATCGAGTCCTGTCAGCACGCCGGCGGTATCCGTTTCTCCTTCGAGTCCGGCATGCCTTCCTTCCGAAGCTCCTATGGCCAGTATCACGGCGCGGAATCCTTCCTTCTTCAGTGCGTCGAGTCCGCCTTCGGCGATTTTTCTGTTGCAGACGAAGCGTATGCCCGCATCGCGGAACTTTTGAATCTGCCGCGCCATGACGTCGTCGGGCACGCGGTAGGCGGGAATGCCGTAGCGGAGCATTCCGCCGGGTTCGGGCATGGATTCGAATACCGTGACGGGATATCCTTCCTCCGCCAGATACCACGCCGCCGAGAGGCCTGCGGGGCCGGAACCGACAACGGCAACCTGGGAAAGGTGCCGCCGAGGAAAGCTCGGAGCAGGCTGAGAGAGGTCGATGTCGCCGAGGAACTGTTCCAGAGCGTTGATGTTGACGGCCTGGTCCACGTCTTTACGCGTGCAGGCATGTTCGCAGGGGTGGAAGCACACGCGTCCCGTCATGGCAGGAATGGGCATGGTTCGTTTAAGAAGAGCGAGAGCCTCCTCCGTGCGGCCGTTCTGCAGCAGGTAATGGCAGCCCCGTATGTCCGTTCCCGCAGGACAGGCGTCCATGCAGGGAGACTGTTCAGGCTGATTCGTGTCGAGCCTGAACACATCCAGCGGGCAGGACTTGAAACAGGTTCCGCACCCCGTGCATTTTGCGGGATCAATGGAACTAATCATGATTCACTCCTTGATGGCTTTGACGATCCTTGGTCCTGGTTGCCCGGAAGAGGGGCGTTGGATCACCTCGTTTTCGCCGGATTCCAGCGGACCGCGCAGGAAGGCGTCGGGCACGAGATCTTCATCCGATATGTCCATGATGCCGACGAGAGTCGTAAAGAATTCCTGAAGCATGCTCTTGAAATTCTGCCATTCTTCCGTGCTGTACATTTCATGGGTCAGTATCCGGTAGTTCTCCATGGCCTGATTTCCCCGGAGGTAAACCTTCCTTCCGTATTCCGTAAGCTCCAGCGTATAGTGGCGCTTGTCGTTGCTTCTCACTTTGCGGCATATGAGATCGAGTTTTTCAAGTTCCGTGCATATTCTGGAGAGATTGTTCCTGTCCATGCCGATGAGTCTTGCGAGAGACGTCTGACTGAGATTGCTTTTCGAATATATTTCCCGGAGAATGATAAACTGTATTCTGTTTATATTGCATCCAGATATTTTCATTATTCTGTTTGTAATTGTTGTTATAAGATGATGCAGCTGTGACATGGGGAAAACAGGAATATTCTCTGGTATGATCATGTTTTTCTCCTCTTAAATATATGTAAACTACATATATGTGTATAATCATATATGTAATTTACATATATTTTATATAATTAAAATAATCGTATATAAATAATTGTGTCAACTTAAAAATAGAAATTTAATTTGTATAGCAGTAAACTATAGGGGCATTAAATAGGAGATCATGAAGGTGAGAGGGAGTTTGAATCGTCTTGAAATGAATGCAGGAGAACGAATTGCAGCCTGAAAGCTCGAAAGGGAATATTTTTATGACACGGTAGAAAAGAAGACGTGCCTCTGAGAGGAAAGGATGATGAAAGCGGCTGCCCGGGGCGGAGGATGCTTTCCCTTGTCCGAAGGAAGGTCTCGGAAAACGGAGGATGAAACGGTTCCGGCAGGGAAAGACGAGGAGCGGAGCGAGGCCCCGAGTGAAGATTTCGAGGTGTGGCGTCCGGACGTTCGGGCGGACGCCGCACCTCATGTCAAGGCCTTCAGGTAGTTGAGGGGGCGGAAGCGACCGAAACAAACACCCGTTTTACGGGTGGTCCTGACTGGTGCAGTGCAATAAGGCAATTTCACGGAGACCTTCTCATGTCTCGCCCGGCACGACGACCGACCAGACGGTCGCGAGAAGCAGGCTCCGGTGACCGCTTTGCGGTCGTCATGTTCCAGACATCCTGAGCCTACGGAGCTCTTTCGAAAAAATGAGAAAAAGGAGGGAAAGCAGAAGAGGGAAGAGCGCGAGCATGCTGGAGATGCCGGAGAAAAAATGCTTTTTCTCTGGCGGACTCTGGCATGACAGAGTCCGTCCGACGGCATGAATTAAACAAGAAAGGGCCGTCCTTTCGGGCGGCCCTTTCTTTGGTTCGGCGAGGCGGAGGGAGAAACCGGCTCGTCGCGTTACTGGTTAGTTATAGCGGGGCTTTCTCGCGAGCTTCTTGCGGAACCACGCGGTAAGCGAGCAGATGACCACGAAGAAGGTGGGAATGAAGAAGATGCCGAGCGAAGTGGCGCACACGGTGCCCCAGAACACGGCCGTGCCCACGGCGTGCTGGCTGGCGGCGCCTGCGCCCGAGGCCGACATCATGGGCAGCACGCCCAGACCGAAGGCCAGAGAGGTCATGAGAATGGGGCGCAGACGGATGCGGCAGGCTTCCACGGTGGCGTCGATGAGACTTCTGCCTTCCGCCTGAAGGTTTCGTGCGAATTCCACGATAAGAATGGCGTTCTTCGACGAGAGGCCCATGACGGCCAGAATGCCGACCTGGAAGTACACGTCGTTGGTCAGATCCTTGAAGTAGGTGCCGAGCACGGCGCCCAGAATGCCGAGCGGTATGACGAGCAGCACTGCGAACGGGATGGACCAGCTTTCGTACAGAGCGGCCAGAGCGAGGAACACGACGAGCACCGACAGAGCATACAGCATGGTGGTCTGGGAACCGGCCATTTTTTCCTGATAGGAAAGGCCCGTCCATTCCATGCCGAAGTCCTTGCCGAGATTTCTCACTTCGTCTTCCATGATGCTCATGGCTATGCCGGAAGCCACGCCGGGGATGGGTTCGCCCTGATATTCAAGGGCGGGCATGGCGTTGTAGCGCTGCAGCACGGCGGGACCGAAGGTCCAGTCGGTGGAGTACACCGCGTTGAAGGGCACCATCTGTCCGGCAGCGTTGCGGAAGTGGATGCGGTTGAGGCTTTCGGGATTCTTGCGCACGTCGGCGTCGCCCTGCACGTACACCTTCTTCACGCGTTCGTTGTGCACGAAGTCGTTCACGTAGGTGCCGCCGAGCATGGTGGAGACGTCGGAGTTCACGCTGGAGAGCGAGAGGCCCATGCTGGTGGCCTTGGCGTTGTCCAGATGAATGTTGAACTGCGTGATGTCGTCCATGCCGGTGGGACGGATGTAGGCGATCTGGGGGTTGGCGAAGGCTGCGCCCATGAGTTTCTTGCCGGCTTCCACCAGCTTTTCATGTCCCACGCCGCCTCTGTCCTGCAGTTCCATGGTGAAGCCGTTGGTCATGCCGAGGGAGATGATGGCCGGGGGAATGGCGGCGATGAACTGACCGTCGAGAATGCCCGCGAACTTCTGACGGATGCGGGCGGCCACGGAAGCGGCGTCCTGGCCGGGCCTGGTGCGGTCGGCGTAGTCTCTGAGCTTCACGAAGCCCATGCCGGTGTTTTCGGCCACGCCGCCCATGCCGTAGCCTGCCACGAACATGTAGGAAACGACGTTGTCCTTTTCTTCGTTGAGAATGTAGTCGGAAACCTGCTGGAACTGGGACTTGGTCTGTTCCAGCGTGGCGTTCGGGGGCATCTGCAGCATGGTGATGATGGCGCCCTGGTCTTCCGAGGGAAGGAAGGAGGTGGGCAGCTGCTTGTACACGAGGCCGAGGCCGCACACGAGGGCGGCGTAGATGATCATGAGTCTGCCGCCGCGCTGCACGAGGGCATGCACGCCGCCGGCATAGCGGTGCTGGTTCTTGGTGAACATTCTGTTGAACCAGCCGAAGAAGCCGTGCTGCGCGCCCTGAGAGTGGGGTTTGAGCAGGCTTGCGCAGAGCGAGGGGGTAAGAATGAGGGCCACGAGAACCGACAGCGTCATGGCGGACACGATGGTCACGGAGAACTGCCGGTAGATCACGCCCGTGGAGCCGCTCATGAAGGCCATGGGCAGGAACACGGCGGAGAGCACCACGCCAATGCCGATCAGCGAGGAGCTGATTTCGTCCATGGATTTTTCCGTGGCGGGCACGGGATCGAGATGTTCTTCCTGAATCACGCGTTCCACGTTTTCCACGACCACGATGGCGTCGTCCACGAGCAGACCGATGGCAAGCAACATGGCGAACAGCGTAAGGGTGTTGATGCTGTAGCCGAAGGCGAGCAGCACGCCCATGGTGCCCAGCAGAACGACGGGCACGGCGATGGTGGGAATGATGGTGGCGCGGAAGCTCTGAAGGAAGAGCCACATGACGAGGAACACCAGAATGATGGCTTCCACCAGGGTTTTCACCACTTCGTGAATGGAGGCGAGCACGGGGGGCGTGGTGTCGAAGGCCAGCTCATAGGCCATGCCATCCGGGAAGTAGTGGGAGAGTTCCTCAATTTTGGCCTTCACCAGATTGGCGGTTTCAAGGCCGTTGGCGCCGGGGGCGAGGGTGACGCCTATGCCCGAGGCGGGATGGTTGTTATAGTAGGTGGTGATGCCGTCGAGTTCGGTACCCATGGCCACGCGGGCAACGTCGCGAATGAACACGCGTTCGCCGTTTTCGGTCACCTTGAGCAGCACGTTTTCGAACTCGGTGGTGTTGCGCAGGAGGCTCTGGGCCTTGATGATGACGTTGAGGGCCTGATCGTTCTTGCCGCCGATGATGTTTGCGCCGAGCTGACCGGCGGTGACTTCCATGTTCTGGGCGGTGATGGCGTTGCGCACGTCGGAAGGCGTGAGTTCGTACTTGGTGAGCTTGTCGGGGTCGAGCCAGATGCGCATGACGTACTTGCCGCCGAACACCTGCACCGTGCCCACGCCCTGCGTACGGCTGATTTCATCCTTGATGTTGGTGCTGATGTAGTCGGCGAGGTCGATGTTTTCCTGGCTGTTGTCCGGCGAGTACAGGGTGATGACCATGAACATGTTGTCGTTGCCCTTGGACACCGACACGCCGTAGCTCTGCACGGCGGTGGGCAGCTGCGACTGCACCTGCTGCACCTTGTTCTGCACCTGCATGTGGGCGACGTCGGGGTCGGTGCCCACTTCGAAGGTGAGGGTGATGGTGGACATGCCGGAGGAGTCGGACTTCGACTGCATGTAGATCAGGTTGTCGATGCCGGTCATGTTCTGTTCGATGACCTGGGTGACGGTCTGGTCCACGGTGGTGGGGGAAGCGCCCGAGTAACGCGTGTTGATGCGTATGGAAGGCGAGGCCACTTCCGGATACTGCGATATGGGCATGGTGAATATGGCCAGCACACCGAAAAGCATGGTGACGATGGCCAGCACCCATGCGAATATGGGGTGATGGATGAAAAAGCGGGAAAGCATTATTTGCTGCCTCCGGCGGCCTCGTCAGCCTTCAGTTGATCTTCGGAGACCACCTGAACGGGCTGTCCGCCGCGGGCGTTGTGAACGCCGTTGAGTATGATTTCCTCACCGAGCTTGAGGCCGTCCGTCACGTACCAGTCGTTGCCTATGGCGTGGCTGATGGTGATGTTGCGGCGTTCGGCCATGCCGTCCTTGACCACGTAAACGTAAGGCAGGCCCTTCAGATCGCGCAGAACGGCCTTCTGCGGGGCGAGAATGGCCTGGTCGTCCTGGCCCATGACCACGTTGACGCGCACGAACAGGCCGGGAAGCAGCACGTTGGCGGCGTTGGGGAATTCGGCGCGCAGGGTGACGGTGTTGGTGGTCTGATCCACGTTCACGCCGGTGAAGTTCAGATGTCCGGCGGCGGGGTAGTAGGAGCCGTCGTGCATGGTGAGGGTGGCCTTGATGTCGGAAGGCGTCACGTCCTTGAGGTCGCCGCGTTCGCCGAGCTGCTTCTGCAGGGAGTACAGATCGTCGGAGGACTGGGAGACTTCCACGTACATGGGGTCGGTCTGATAAATGGTGGCAAGAGGCGAAGCCTGACTTGCGGTGAGCAGCGCGCCCACGGTGAAGTTGCTGAGGGTGATGCGGCCGCTTATGGGCGCGCGCACTTCGGTGCGGCGGTAGTTTATTTCCGCGGAGTCCACGGCGGCCTTGCACGACTGCACGGAAGCCTGGGCCTGACGCAGGGTGGCCTTCACGTCGTCGTAGTCCTGCTGGCTCACGGACTTGGTTTTCAGCATGCTGGCCGTGCGGCGTTCGCGCAGCTTGGTCACGTTGAGATTGGCTTCGGCGCTGGCGAGATCGGCGCGGGCCTTGTCGAGGGCGGCCTTGTAGGTGTCGGGCTCGATGCGGTAGAGCACGTCGCCTTCCTTGACCATGGCGCCTTCGGTGAAGCAGCGTTCCTTGAGAATGCCGCCCACTTCGGGACGCACTTCGGCCCAGCGGTAGGCCACGGTGCGGCCCGTGAGTTCGCGCTGAATGTCCACCTTGTGCGGAGTCATTTTAATGGTGGTCACGCGCGTCACGCGGGCCTGAGGAGCCTGAGCGGAATCCTTCTTGGAGACGAGGCCGCTCAACTGATCGCAGCCGACAAGAAGGAAGGGAAGCGCCAGCAGAGCGGGCGCAAGCTTAAAAAGTCTGGCCATTATGGTATGCTCCTTGAGTAAGGATGGAGTAGCGGGTTATTCCTGCCAGCCGCCGCCGAGGGCGAGACACACTTCGGCTATGCTGACAAGATGGTTGGCATGAGCCACGGCAAGGGACTGCTGCGCGGTGAACAGATTGCTTTCCGCGGTGAGCAGGTCGAGGTAGGAGGCGAATCCGTTGTCGTAGCGGGTGCGGGCGTGCATGACGGCGCGGGAAAGATAATCCACCTGGCGGGTGAGCGCGCCCACGGAGTTGGCGTATTCCGTCTGAGACACGAGCGCGTCGCGAACATCCTTGAACGCGTTCTGCACGGTGAGCTCGTAGGTGGCCACGGCGGCCTTCTTGGCGGCCTCGGCGCTGTCCACGGTGCGCTTGATGGTCCAGAAGTTCAGGGGCAGGCTCAGGCTGCCGCCCACGCTTGCGTACTGGTTCGAGCTTCTGAGAAGCTCGTTCAGCTCAAGACTCGCTCCGCCCAGAAGTCCCGTGAGGGAGAAGGACGGGAAGAACGAGGCCCTTGCCGTGCCGATGTCGTAGTTGGCGGCCTGAAGATTGGCTTCGGCCTGGCGTATGTCGGGACGATGCTCCAGAATCTGGGAGGGAATGCCGGAAGGCAGAGCCGGGGTCTTGTCCAGCGAAGTCATGAGGGAGGCGGGAGCCTTGAGACCGTCCATCTTCATGATTTCGGCGGGAGAGCGGCCGAGCAGCACGGCAAGAGAGGTTTCTGCGGCATTCTTGGCGATTCTTGCGGAGGCCAGGGCATTGCGCGCCGTTTCCACGTTGGCACGTATGCTCAGAATGTCGAGATCGCTTATCTGACCGTTATCGAAGCGGTTCTGATAGATCTTGAGGGAGTCCTCGCGGTTTTTCAGAACGTCGCGGGCTATTTCTTCCTGCCAGGTGTAGGCGCTCAGCCAGAAATAGGATTCCACGGTGCTGGCCGCCACGGTGAGAATCACGTTGTCGCGGGAAGCTTCGGTGGCCACCAGAGTGGCGCGGGCGGATTCCGCGGCGTTCCAGTACTTGCCCCAGAAGTCGAGCGTCCAGCTTGCAGCAAGGGCACCGGAGAAGGTGTGCGTGTTCTTGCCGTTGTTCTGCATGGCGGCGGGCGACGTGGACGAACGCGCCATGGTGCGCGTGCCCTCGGCCGAGGCGGAAGGCACGGGCAGCAGCGCGTCGCGCGCTATGCCGAGACCGGCCTGCGCCTGATCCACGTTGGCCATGGCCTGGTCGATGTTCTTATTGTGAGCGAGCGCTTCTTCCACCAGAGCGTTCAGCGTTTCGTCATGGAATCGTTCCCACCATTTGGTCTGGAGAGCCTGCGACTGCGATGCTTCCCAGGTTTGAGGCATGTCCATTTCCGGGCGCTGATAGTCGGGCGCAAGGTTGCAGCCCGCAAGAAGCAGCATGAATGCCGGAGCAAGAATCGACAGCATTTTGACCATAAAAAGGCTCCTGTATCCTTTGTAATGAGCAATATGCCGGAATTCAACGAGAATATGCCTGGAAACGATGTGGATTGCGTTGCCCGCGCCTGTCTCGTCAGAACCGGCATCTCCCTTTTTGACAAGGGGGGCGTCATTTTGATTGAGTGGACATACCGTATCTTTCTTGTTATAAAAAATCAAGAAGCATCAATATTTTGATAGAAAAAAGAAACACTATGTCAGACAGGGGGAAAACCTTGAACTGGACTATAGAACAGTTGCGGGCCTTTGTCACGGCTGCGGAAAAAGGCTCGTTTTCCGCAGCGGGCCGGGCCATGGGAAAGGCGCAGTCCGTGGTGAGCACGCACATTGCCATGCTGGAAGACAGTCTCGGCGTCGAGCTGTTCGACCGCTCTTCCCGTTCGCCCGTGCTCACGGAGGCGGGCAGGGCGCTTCTGCCCGAGGCTCATGCCGTGCTCAGACAGAGTCATCGGTTCGACTCCTGTGCCATTGCGCAGTACAGCGGCGAGGCCGTGCAGCTCAACATCGTGGTAAGCCACGGCGTGCCTTTTCAGGGCATAAGCGAGGGCATGGCATCGCTTTCGGAAAAGTACCCTTTTCTGAGCGGCAGCTTTCACATCATTTCTCTGGACGACGTGTGGAAGCAGGTAAGCGAGGGACGTGCGCAGATAGGCATTGTGGGCGGGCAGCTGCCGGAAATAAAGAACAACTGCGAAATGGTGTGCCTGGGGCAGATGCGCTACTGCCTCGTTGCCTCGCGCGAGTCTCCGCTCGGGCAGATGAAGAGCGTGAAGCTGGAGGATCTTGCCCAGTACAGGCAGATAGTATTCAACCGCACCCGGGCGGAAAGGTATCTGCTCAGTTCCCAGTACTGGGAGGTGAACGACGTGGTGGCCGCCATGTACTGGGCGTCGCTCGGCATAGGCTGGGCCGTGGTTCCGCTGGGACTGGCCAAGCGCATAGCGCGCGACGAGTCCATGAAGAACCTCGTCATTCTCGACATGGACAACATGGCGCTCATGGCGCACAACATCTACCTTATATGGAACAATGCCTTCAGTCGTCGCGACATACTGGAGGATCTCTGCCGGGATTTGAAAACCTACTATCAGCAGGCTTTCGAACAGGGAGACACGCTGTTTTAAATTAAGGTATATCCGGACGAGACGCACGGAGCAGGGTTTTGTGCGCAAAAACGCGCGGTTCTGAATTCAGGTTTCGGAACCGCGCGTTTTTGCGTCTTTTCGCTCTTCGCCTTTTTGGAGAGCCTCATGCCGAAAAATGCCGAGAGCCAAGTCGTAGAAGGGCGGAACGTCGCTTGTGCAAGGAATGAGGCTGGAATCCGCCTTTACGGCCCGACGGCGGACTTTTTTGGGAAAAAAGGCAGGGCTCGATAATGCGGAACTTTGGCGCGGCAGGGGGCGTGCAGATGGGAAATCGGAATGCCCGTCAGGTGAGTTTCGTTTTGGGGTCGGCAGGGAGTCGCTTTTGAAAGAGTTCCGGGATTGACCGACATGTTCGACGGCAGGGGAAGGAGAAATGGCAGAAAGTATCCGCCTGTTCTCTGAAACAATTGCCGCCATATAAGACAACAGATGTCTTTCTTGTTTTAAACAGACATCTATCCTCTGATAATAACTTGAAAATTATCCGGCTGTCCCTTGTTTCTCGGTCTCTTTTTCGGGAGGTTGAGGAAAATTTTTCAAAACATCAATTTTTATTGTAAAAAAAATAAATATTACAATATGATAAAATATTTTAGTTTTCTAATTTACAATATGGTTTGCAGTATATATAAGTTTTTTGATAATTGTCGAAAATCATGACTTCACCGGGAGACGTTGTGAGGAGAAGCGGTTGTCTGAAAAAGCGTGCGTCATATCGACCGGCGGTATGTCCGTCATCCGGACGCACGTTTTTTGGGGAAAAACAGCATGTCGCTGCGGCACAGAGCCTTGAGCAGCACGGAAAATTCGTTATCCGAAAAGGATCCGTTTCCGGCGCGGGAAAAATGCCTGTCCGCGAGGTGGAAGAGCTTGGAATGCGCTGTTCCGGGAACTCGTATCCAGAAACACGCATGGCAATGGAAGGATTATATCCGGCATTTTTTCTTCATGTGACCGAAAGAGTTTGGTCATGCCGGAAGAACGGAATTCGGTTTGAAGTTCCGGGGCGAAGTGGCGTTGCCGTTCAGGCGGAAAGGCTCGTATTGCTTCCCGAAGAATCACACGGCTGTGAACGGTCCGCCTGCCGAGGCGCGAAGCCGTGCGCCTGCGCGGCGAGGCCGTCGTTTCGTATCGGAAAGAACGGAAGCCTGCTTTTTGTCGGAGGCCTCTCAGCGGCGCGTTACACGACGGGCCGTTACATAGTAGCGGTCCCAGTAGCTGACGGAAAGAGATTCGATGCGTACGCGGGATCTGGGCTTCGGACTGTGAATGAAGTTGTTCTGTCCGATGTAGATGCCGGTGTGATAGCCCGACCGGGGAATTCGGAACACCACGATGTCGCCGGGGCGAAGACTGCCGCGCGAAATGCGCTGGCCTGCGCTGGCCTGATCGCGACTGATGCGGGGAACGTCGATGCCGTTTCTGGCACAGGCCCAGTACACGAGACCGGAGCAGTCGAAGCCTTTGGAAGGCGTGGAGCCTCCGGAAACGTAGGGGCGGCCCAGCTGACTTTTGGCCGCGGCGGCAATGGCCGCGCCGCTGCCGGCGGCAACGCTGCTCTGCTGCGTATAGGTCGGTCTGTAGGTCTGCTTGCCGCAGCCCGTCATTGCGACCAGAGCCGAGAAGAGAAGCAGAAGAAGGAGGCAGCGATGCAGAGTATGGACGTGAGGAGTCGTCATGGAGATCCTGCCGTGGGTTTAATGGTGCAATATTTCCTTTGTATGCCATGATAAAAAAACTTTCAAGTTTTTTATGCTGAATGCATAATTGCATTTGGTGAATAAAAAAAATTCTAATAAGCAGCAATAGAAACAAAATTAGATTAATTATAGTATTTATTTTTCTATAAAATGGCAGGGTATTATTTTTTATTGTGTTTTTATTGACGGAAGCTATCAAACATGAAATACACTGTTATCAGTGTTATGTAATGTTTTCTCATGGAAGTAACAGGATTATTTGGCGGAAAAGTTGCTTTCGAGAAAATTGAGGAGGTACTATGGTATCTGAACTTTCAACTCTCATCCACAATCTGGTCCTGGACAACCCCGTGCCTGCCAAAGATCTGGCAAAGGCCATAGGAAAGCCGTATTCCACGCTTTTGAGAGAAGTGAATCCGTATGATACGGGAGCCAAGCTCGGCGCGGAAACTCTGCTTCAGATCATGATGCAGACCGGCGATACCAAGCCGCTGGAGTACATGGCCGGAAAACTCGGTTATTCTCTGGTTGCAGCCAGAAGCGAGGCTCCCCATGTCACACCGGGCGCTTTTCACGGGCAGTCTGCGGGAATGTCGGTTTCAGCCTCGGCATTGGATGAGCTTCAGGCAGGCGAAAAGGAACGTCGAGCCTGATGGAATTCGTGCTCCCGTACGATCATGAGGAGGAAAAAGAGAAGACGGTACAGGGGAGTGTCGTCTCAGCCTCCAGTTGTTTGTCCCGCTATATTTGAGGATCATGCCTTCATGGAAGGACGCTCAGAAGAAACGGGGCGCCGGGCCTCGTTTTGATGTGACGTCGTCTCAAAGTCGCGGACAAGTCGATCTTTCCTGACATGCTCGTACGGGTTGTAAAAAGGCGGGAGTGGGGGACTCCCGCCTTTTTTGGTTAAGGCCTTTAGGCAGTTGAGGGAGCGGAAGCGACCGAAACAGAAAACCACCCGCTAAGCGGGTGGAACACAAAACGGTTATACCTAAAAAAACACCTTTTCGATAAGACGGAGTTGT
>CALUPL010000026.1 GCA_944322635.1 uncultured Mailhella sp. | reverse complement strand
ATATGGGTCTGCTCAACAGCACTCGTGTGTCCGCCACCGTGGGCGGCAAGGAAATCATTCTGGAAACGGGCCGTGTGGCCCGTCAGGCCAACGGCGCCATCTGGATTCAGTGCGGCGGCACCGTGGCTCTCGTCACCGTGTGTGAAGCCCAGCTCGAAACGCCCAAGGACTTCTTCCCCCTCACCGTAGAATATGCCGAACGCATGTACGCCGCCGGCCGCATTCCCGGCAACTTCTTCCGCCGCGAAATAGGCCGCCCGAGCGACCATGAAACCCTCGTGGCCCGCCTCATCGACCGCCCCATCCGTCCGCTCTTCCCCAAGGGCTACGGCAATGAAGTGCAGGTGCTTGCCACCGTCATTTCCGCCGACGGCGAAAACGATCCCGACGTGCTCTGCATCACCGCAGCTTCCGCCGCCACCTGCATTTCCAGCATTCCCTTTGCCGGTCCCGTGGCCGGTGCCCGTCTCGGCCGTGTGGACGGCCAGTTCGTGCTGAACCCCACCACCGAGGAACTCAAGCGTTCCGACATGGACATCGTGCTTGCCGCCTCCCGTGACGCCGTGGTCATGGTGGAAGGCGAAGCCAAGCTCGTCAAGGAACAGGATCTCATCGACGGTCTGAACTGGGCCCACAAGGCCATTCAGCCCCTCATCGACGCTCAGGAAGAACTGGTGAAGCTGGCCGGCAAGCCCAAGGCCGACTTCACTCCCAAGCAGGACGATCCCGAACTCTTCGCCTATGTGGAAGAGCTTGCCATCAAGTCCGGCATGGAAGACGCCCTGCGCACGCCCGACAAGCTGCTCAGAAAGGATGCCCGCAAGGCCGTCAAGGACAAGGTGAAGGCCCTCATGGCCACCGATGAGCGCTATGCCGACGATCCCGTAGCTCAGGCCGCCATAGGCGAAGTGCTTGAGCACCTCGAAAAGAAGCTCGTGCGTCAGAGAGTCATCAACGAAGGCACCCGCATCGACAACCGCGATACCAAGACCGTGCGTCCCATTGAAATCGAGGCCTCGGTTCTGCCCCGTGCCCACGGTTCCGTCATCTTCGCCCGCGGCGAAACCAAGACCATTGCCGTCACCACGCTGGGCAGCTCTTCCGACGAGCAGAAGGTCGATACTCTGAACGGCGATGAAAGCAAGCGCTTCATGCTGCACTACAACTTCCCGCCCTTCACCGTGGGCGAAGTGAAGTCCGTGCGCGTGTCCCGCCGCGAAATCGGCCACGGTCACCTCGCCGAACGTGCCCTCAAAGCCGTTCTGCCTTCTCCCGAAAGCTTCCCCTACACCATCCGCGTGGTGTCCGACACCGTGGAATCCAACGGTTCCTCTTCCATGGCCGCCGTTTGCGGCGGCTGCCTGTCCCTCATGGACGCCGGTGTGCCGATCAGCGCTCCCGTGGCCGGCGTGGCCATGGGCCTCATCAAGGACGGCGACAACTACACCGTTCTTACCGACATTCTCGGTGACGAAGACGCCCTCGGCGACATGGACTTCAAGATCGCCGGCACTGCCGAAGGCATCAGCGCCATCCAAATGGACATCAAGATCAACGGCCTGCCCACCGAAGTCATGGCCCGTGCCATGGAACAGGCCCGCGTGGCCCGTCTGCACATTCTCGACGTCATGGCCAAGGCCATGCCTGCCGTGCGCGAACTCTCTCCCTACGCTCCCCAGCATGAGGAAGTGTTCGTGAACCCCGAAATCATCCGCATGATCATCGGCCCCGGCGGAAAGAACATCAAGGCCATCACCACCGCCACCGGTGCCGCCATAGACATCGAGGATTCCGGCCGCATCACCATCTTCGCGCCCACGCAGAAATCCATGCAGGCCGCCAAGGAAATGGTGCTCTACTACGACCAGCACGCCGAACTCGGCAAGAACTACAACGCCAAGGTCAAGCGTATCCTTGAAATCGGCGCCATCGTGGAAATCCTGCCAAACCTCGAAGCTCTGGTGCACATCTCCCAGCTCGACACCAACCGCGTGGAAAAGACGGAAGACGTGGCCCATCTCGGGGAAGACATGGTGGTCAAGGTCATCGAAATCAACGGCGACCGCATCCGTGCCAGCCGCAAGGCCGTGCTGCTCGAAGAGCAGGGCATCGAATGGAAGCCTGAAGACACGGCCCGTCCCGCCCGTCGCGAACGCGGCGACCGCGACGGCGAACGCCGTGAACGCCGCGGTGAGCGCCGCGAGCGCGGCGACCGTCCTCGTCGTGAACACAAGGAAGACTAAGAAAAGGGGAAGTGAAACTCCCCTTCCATGAAAGAAGGCCTCCACCCTCATCGGGTGGAGGCCTTCTTTCATGGTTCATGCAACGTCGGCACGAATCTCATCTCCATGCCCTGTCTCCCTTCCGCCCGAAAAGCGTAAAAGGGCCGCATGCAGAAATTCGACCTGTCAGACGTATCTCACGGGAACCTAATTCAGACGCTCCGCTATCTTTTTCTGGAGTTCCTTGTCCTCGCCGGGCTGCATCATGCGTTCGGGACTCAGCACATAGTCTATTTCCTCTCCGGTCATGAACTTGTGCCGTATGACAAGATCATACACAGCCTCTCCCGTAGCCAGAGCCTCACGCGCGATTTCGGAAGAACGTTCATACCCTATATAGGGCGCAAGAGCCGTTACCACACCTATGGCATTACGCATGAGAGAGGCGCAGTGCTCCCTGTTGGCCGTAATTCCGTCAACGCACAGATCCCGCAGGATATGACAGGCATTGCCGAGGTGCTTCAGCGATGCGAACAGCGTATAGGCTATCACGGGTTCCATGGCGTTGAGTTCCAGCTGTCCCGCTTCGGCGGCCATGGAAATGGTCACGTCCTTGCCTATGACATCGAAACAGACCTGATTCACCACTTCGGGAATGACAGGATTCACCTTGCCGGGCATGATGGAAGACCCCGGCTGACGCGGCGGCAGATTGATTTCATTCAGGCCGCAGCACGGCCCGGAAGAAAGCAGACGAAGATCGTTGCATATTTTGGAAAGCTTGACCACGAACCGCTTGAGAAGACCGGATATCTGCACGTAGGCGCAGCAGTCGGACGTGGCTTCCACCAGATTTTCCGCCATGAACAGGGGCAGGCCGGAAATTTCCTTGAGACGGGCCGTCACAAGTTCGGCATACCCTTCCGGCGTATTGATGCCCGTACCTATGGCGGTGGCTCCCATGCTGATGTCGCAGATCTGCTCACGACCTTCCCCGATGCGACGTATGTCCTCCCCTATGGTGGTGGACCAGGCGGAAAACTCCATGCCCAGCGTCATGGGCACGGCATCCTGCATCTGCGTTCGCCCCATCTTCATCACATCCCGAAATTCCACGGCCTTGGCGGCAAAGCCCTGGCGAAGATATTCCATGTCGCCCATGAAGTCCGTCAGCGTCGCATAAAGCGCCAGACGTATGGCTGTGGGGTACACGTCGTTGGTGGACTGGGAACAGTTCACGTGATTGTTGGGATGACAGTACTGATACTCGCCTTTTTTGTGTCCCATGAGTTCAAGAGCGACATTGGCGATGACTTCATTGGCGTTCATGTTGCATGACGTGCCCGCACCGCCCTGATAGACGTCCACCGGAAACTGATCATTGTACTCCCCTGCTATCACCTTGTCGCAGGCAAGACAGATGTAACGACCTATCTCTTCCGGCAGAACTCCGAGTTCCATGTTGGCCACGGCTGCGGCCTTCTTCACGTAACCGAGCGCCTGAATGAAGCGCGGCATGGACGCTATGGTCGTACCGGAAATACGAAAGTTTTCCAGTGCTCGGCTTGTCTGTATGCCGTAATAGACATCGGCAGGTATTTCCAGTTCGCCAAGAAAATCGTGCTCTCTGCGTGTCGCGGACATATTCCTTCCTTGTGTTTCAAGCCTGCGGCCTTGTTCTGGCCTCGGGAGAAAATGTTTTCCGGCAAAGTCCGTTCTTCGAAGCAGGCAAAATTATCAAACAATCCAGTAGCCTGCTTTACCTATACCAATCGTGAAACGGTACTGCTCTCTTCAGAGTGGACGTCACCCTAGCACACTCAGGATACAGGGAAAAGGCCTCTGTAACCTTCAGGGAACGACATCACCTTGTGCCGCACGCCTCAAAAATTTTTCTCTTCTTTCCCTACGGGTAAGGAAAAGGACGGCTCTTCCGAAAAAAAGCCGTCCCTGATTCGACTGCTCAGACGCGGAAAAGAACGCGTCCTCCTGACATTTCTACAGCCGTCCCTTCAGAGGAAGGTAATCTATATCAAAGCCGTAATGACGAGGATCCAGCATGGACAGATGATTTCCCTGCAGATGAAGATCTCTGGCGGGCAGCCCCAGAATGACGAAGCTCTGGCCTTCCTTGCACTCATTGTTCAAAAGAGGACGGCCGAGATTATACTCTATCTGGCAGATCATGTCGGGGCTCGTGGCATAGGGCTTATCATCCAGCCACGCTATATGGTTCTCATTCTTGAACCAGGTACGCAGCGTGTGTCCGCTGAACTCGGCTTCACCTTCAAACGTATTGTAACCGTCAAGATACCCGTCCTTGACGCTCCATTCCGCACGTACGAGCCGGCCCTGGAAAAGTTTTTTGGCTCCGGTATGTGCCATGACGGCTTCAACCACGTCTCTGCCCGCTTCCTTGGCTTCACGCGCACAACGGCCGATGCCCACGCATTCGCTGACCGTGCCGTGTACGGTGGCCTTCTTCATGACGGAAGCGGGAACGGGTGAAAGTGCAAGCGCCGTGTTGCCGAACGCGGCCACGGCCAGCATTTTGCCGAGGCGCTCTCCCAGAGCCTCATTCACGATTTCATAAATGACGGACTTGTTGCCCCACTTGTCCACGGATACGATGGGAGTCATGCTTTCTCCCATAAGGCAGGAGCCGCTCTGAGCCACTTCGGGAAGTGCACGGCCGCAGTAGTCGGCATCCACGGCCTTGATGCCGAGAATGGATGCCGTGGCAATGGGAGAAGGCGTATTGGCGCCGCCGAGCTCAGGAATGATGAGGGCATCAACCTTACGGTTCATGACCTTCTCAAAAAAGCGCACGGCCTCCACCATATTGTTTTCGTACTTCCATTCCGTCAGTCCCAGGGTCTTTTTCTGAGCTTCCTGTTCGGGAGTGAGCGGCGCGCGGTTGCCCATGAAGGTCACGCAGACCGTAAGTGCGTCGTCGGGAAGGGACAGGGGGTCCACGCATTCAATGCTGCCCTTGGCCGCAAGTTCACGACTCAGGAGCTTATGACCTTCCGCAGGGGTTCCTCCCCCGCCGACTCCGAGAAGCGTGGCTCCCCAGGTAAGGTCTTCAACATCAAGCTGGGACTTGAGAATAATGCCGCTCATAACAACCTCGCTTTGAAAGTGTTGACCTCATTCCGGACAGGCGGAAGTGCAGGAAACACCGCTCCGTCCCCGGAACGCCCCGGCCGTACCGTCGGGGCCATATTCCTTTTCCGTCGGCTGAATTCCGAACAGTCAACGCCGTTTTCGGAAATTGTGGCCGACTATACTCCTACCTCATTTTCCTGTCATGCCTGCAAAAGAGGCTCCGTCACACCCTCCAGACCGGCCAGAGCGAACAGGAGAAGCAAAAGCGCCTGTGCGCCCTTCCAGGCATTCTTCGGATCATACCATTCATCAGGCGCGTGAAGATTGCCGCAGGCTCCGTTGCTGTTCACGCACAGCGCGGGAATGCCCGCGCTTATGGGGAAATTGGCATTGGTGCTTGCCGGAGCGCAAATCTTGCGGTCGATTTCCACGGCTCTGGCCGACGCAAGAGCCGCCTGAACGATGACGGCGTCATCGGAAATGCTGCCGCCGGGCTTGTCGCCGTAGGGACGATCCTCCAGAACAATCGGCGCGGAGTCCGGATGCCGGCGGTTTTCCTCATCGACGGCCTGCCGGACGCAGTCGAGAATTCTCTGCTCCAGCGCCGTTTTTTCGGCGTCGTCCAGCGAACGCACGTCAATATGCATGGAAGCCTGAGAAGCAATGGCATTGACCGAGGTTCCTCCGCGGACGACTCCGACATTGTACGTCGTCTTCGGTGACCGCACGGGGTCTATGTCCGCTATCATGGAGATAGCCCGCCCCATGGCATGTACGGGGTTCACCCTCCCCCAGTTGTTCCAGCTGTGTCCTCCCGGCCCCTTCAGCGTAATTTCGTGGCGCTTGCAGGATACGGCGGAACTGATGACATCGAAATCGTGGCCGCTGTCGAGGCAGACATAGGCGGCAAGATTCCGCTGCGTCTCCATGATATGCCTCACGCCCCGGGCCTCTCCCGGAGCCTCCTCCCCCACGGTTCCTCCCAGCATGAGCGTTTTCACAGGCTTCAGACCGCAGGCGAGTACGGCACGAATGAGGGAAAGTTCCGTGGCCATGGACGCCGTGTTGTCGCAAATGCCCGGACAGCGCAAAGTGCCGTCATTATCCTCGACAAGAGCAAGGGGTACTTCCGGCCCGAACACCGTATCCAAATGCGCCTCCACCAGCACGCGGGCCTCGTCCCTGCCCGGGATGAAGCCAAAAACATTGCCTACGGCATCCGTGAAGCAGTCTCTGAGACCGTTCTGCTCCAGCCGGGAAAGAAACATGGGAGACCGTATTTCCGGCTCCGTATGCGGAGCGCCGGAAACGACCACCATTTCCTTCAGTTCCTTTATCTTCCGTTCCTGGTCTTCCCGCAGAAAGGCCAGCGCCTTCTGTACCCTGTCATCCGCCAGCAGGGCGGACATGACCTCTTCCACATTCCGTACCGACATATTTCTTTCCTATTTCCAGACAACGGCGGGCGCCTTGCGGGGCGGAACCCGTCGGAAGGTCACATTCGGCCAGCCAACCATAAGCCCGCCGAAAATCTGACGTGACGCGTCGAGACCGAGAAATCTCGTCAGCTCCGGCCTTTCCGCAGCCATGTGGGCGACAAGGCCTGACCAGCAGCTTCCCAGACCGGCCGAAGCCAGCAAAAGTTCCATATCCTCAAGAGCAATGGCACAGTCCTGAATGCTGGTGGGAACCGCTGCCGGTGCATGCGCCAGAATGACGCACGGGGCGTTGCGCAGAGCCGTATCATGACCACGGCGGTACTCCTCCCCGATGCTCCGGTAGTTTTCCGACGTCAAAGCCCACTCGGCAATGGCGTCCCCGAGCTTTTTCCGAAGCTCCGAATCGGTCAGTACCATCCAGCCCACATCCTGATGATTGCAGGCCGTAGGTGCCCAGCGCACCTTGTCGAATAGTTCAAGGAGCAGCGATTTCTCCACCGGACGGGAGCTGAAAAAGCGGACGGAACGACGCATCTGAAGAAAAACGGCAAGATGCTCAGTAGGGATTCTCCAGTTGCCGCACTCCACGGAGGGCCGTTCCAGCTCATGGGAGTCCTCCCAGATGCCGACGGCATCCTTGGGACACACCGCACTGCAGTGTCCGCATCCGTGGCAGGGACGGGGAACCACGGCACAAATGGAGGCCTTTCCCTCCCGCAGACAAAGCTGGGAGGAAGGACATACCCGGACGCACGCAGAACAGCCGACACATCTGTCGAGATCAATACAGGGATAAAACATGCCTACTCCTGAACATTCATCAGTTCGGCCGCAAAACGGGCCACCAGGCTGCTTGCGCGTATGACGGGACAGCCGCATACGCGATGCACTGCGGCTCTGTACGGCTCCGTGTAACCCATGCAGTGCAGAAAGACGAAATCCGCCCCCTTGAGCCCCTCCGCCGCAATTTCGGCAAAACGCACATCCTCATAAGGAGAGGCGGAGGCGGTCACCAGCCGGCCGGGAAGATACGCATAGTGTGCGGCAAGCTCGTCGGCCTGCGCAGGAAGAGGCGTAAGAAGCCCCGTCGTCATGCCGTCACGAGCCAGAGCCTCAAGCGCGGCATCAATGACCCTTCCAGCCTCAACCACCATCATTCCCTCGGGAATGTTCAATGAAAAACGACAGGTGCACAGCAGCACAACAACCGCTGCTCCCTGTTCGCGCAGACGTCTCAGCCCCAGTTCCATGAGTTCCACAGCCTGCTTTTTCCCCAGGCTGAACTGTGAACCGTCCCTTTTCCGGGACACAAGCGGAAAGTCTCCCGGCAAAGGCTTCAGAGACTGCCGCTGTCTTTCGTCAAGGTCGTCCAGAATGCCGTATTCCACAAGTTCCGTATCAGGGAGTTCCCGACTCATGACGGACAGAATATCCGGGCGGGGCGTTTCGCCTATCGACAGAAGACCGAGTTTCTTCATTCTCTACTCCGCAAGCAGTTCCGAACACACGTGCCCGACCAGGGCATTGGACTCCAGAACCATGGCGCCGCTTATGTCGGCAACGGCTCTGCGATGACTGCGCACGTATCCCATGCAGTGCAGAACCACGGCGCAGCATCCGCGAAAAGTCGCAGCAGCCTTCTCCAGATCGCTCATCGAACCGTAGGGACTGGCATGCGCCGTAACCACGTCATACCCCATGTCGGAAAACTTGCGGCCCGAAAATGCTTCCTGCGACTCCAGAGGAACCAGCACGCCGAGTCTGGCTCCGGAGGGCACGGCGGCCCGCACGCAGCCGTCGATGATGTCCTTGCCGGAAAGCAGATGCAGCCCCTCCGGACAGACGATTCCCTGAAAGACTCCGGTACACATGAGCACGGCAAGGTCCACGCCGCTTCGGGCAAATTCGCGCAGTCTGTCGTTGACAAGACCGGTCAGTCCGGCTTTGGACATGACAACGGAACTTCCGTCGGCAAGCCTCGTCACCACCGGATGTTCCTGCGGGGAGAGAGGCGCAAGCGCCGACATCTGCGCCCGGTCAAGCCCGTCAAGAACGCCTTTTTCCACAATGCGTACGGAAGGTCCCGTAAGCGCCGCAATAACGGGCACATAATCCGTACGGGGGCTCTGCCCCACGGCCAGAAGGCCCAGAGTTTTCATGACTTCTCCCTCAGAAAAGAAGTTCGCAGGCCAGATGTCCCATGACGGCATTGGCCTCCAGCACAGGGACATTGGCGGCACGGGCCACGATGTCTCTGTGCTCACGGACATATCCCATGCAATGCATCACGACCGCTGAACAACCGCGAAACTTTCCCGCGCAGGCAAGCAGCTCCTCCCGGCTTCCGTAGGGGTTGGCGTGGCCGCAGACGACCTCGTATCCCATGTCCCTGTACTTTCCGCCGGAAAGAGGCTCCTGCTCCGGGAGGGGAACCAGAACTCCGAGCCTGCACCCGGGAGGACACACGGCAAGAACCGCATGATCTATGACCCGCCGACCTTCCAGAAGCGTCAGTCCCTCCGGCACTTCAAGACCTTCGAAACTGCCGGTGCACATGAGACAAGCCAGCCCCACGCCGTCGGCAGCCATGCCGCGCAGCACGCGATTGATGAGAGGCACCAGCCTGGGTTTGGAAACTCTTACGGAACGTCCGTCCGCAAGTTCCGTCACCACCGGATGTTCTCCTTCTCCCGCAGCCGCTTCCGCAAGCTGAACATCCGTCAGTCCGTCGAGCGCACCGCGCACGACAAGTTCCACGTCCTTGCCCACGATGTCGCGGATGACGGGCACAAAATCCCTCTCCGTCGTCTGTCCTATTCCGACAAGTCCCAGTTTCTTCATGTCAGGCCTCTACTTCTTTCCGCCGTACAGCACTTTCAGACCAACGGAATGCTCCATGAGGAACATCATGCCGTAGGCAAGCACAATGTTGATCGTGGCGATGGCAGCCGCAACGGGATCGAATTCAAAGCGGAGGTAGTCGAACATCTGCACGGGCAGGGTGGAGTATCCCGGCCCGGTCAGCAGCAGCGACAGGGGGAACTGATCGAAGGAGCTGATGAAGGCAAAAACGCCCGACCCTATGATGCCGTTCTTGATATGGGGAAGCGTGACATGGAAGAACGTCTGAAGTCTGGTGGCTCCGAGGTTGCGCGCCGCCTCTTCCATGGAGTAGTCGAAATTGTACAGCACGCTGCTCACCACCAGAAATACATACGGCGTGGTGATGAGGGTATGACCGGCATAGAGTCCCAGAAAGCTCTTTCCGCCTATGCCTATGCTGTAAAACGACACCATGAGCGCAAGACCGGTAAGAATGGACGGCAGCATGAGCGGAGAAAGCACATAGGGGCGGAGTACGGAAGAAAGTCTGCCCGCGTAGCGCACCACATAAAGGGCCGCTCCAAGTCCGATGAGCGTGGAGGTCACGGAAGCCGCCAGCGCAAGACGGATGCTGAAGAAGAAGGACTCCATCATCTGTTCCGTGGCAAAAAGCTTGCTGAACCACTTCAGGGAAAAGCCTTCAGGCGGGAAATGCAGGTATTCGCCGCCGTTGAAAGCCGCAAGTACGACGATGACGGTAGGCAGGAGCAAGAACACGTAGGCCAGAATCACCATCAGGTCGATACAGCGGTCCGTAAGATTTTTTTTCTGATCCCTCATCACTTCAACCCCCGCATGGCGTGCATGAGCACCTTGATGTAAAGGCTCAGCAAGGTAACGACGATGACAAACATGATGACGGCCATGGAAGCACCGCCCGGCCAGTCAAAGGCATCCAGCGCGGTCTGCACGATAAGCAGAGGCGTGGTCAGCGTTTTGTTGCCGCCCAGCAGCAGCGGAATGGCATAGGAGCTGATGGTCAGCACGAACACCAGTATGGAGCCCGACATGATGCCGGGAAGAGACATGGGCAGAGTGATCTTGCGAAAGGCCGTAAACCGGCTGGCGCCGAGACTGCGCGCCGTGTACTCCAGTTCCGGGTTGATGCGCTGAATGGCGCCGGTGAGGGAAATCACCATGTAGGGCATATACACCTGCACAAGCCCCACCATGACACCGAACATGTTGTACATGAGCGGCAGAGGAGCGTCGATGATGCCGGTTTTGAGCAGAAGGTCGTTGATGAGTCCCTTGTCGGCAAGCAGCACCATCCAGCCGTAGCAGCGAATGACCACGCCCACGAGCAGGGGAGAAATGACCACCATGTACAGAAGACTGCGGTGGCGGGAACGGCTTCTGGCCAGACGGTAGGCCAGAGGATAACTGAAGAGCAGACAGATCAGCACCGTGGCCACGCCTTCAAGCAGCGTTTCGGCCAGAATGACCCAGAAAAAGGAATCCGTCAGATTGAAAATATAGTTTTCCAGCGTGAACCCGGGCAGATACGCACTGGAGGAACTCGTCGGCTTGAAGCTGACATAGCCGAGGAATGTGTAGGGGAGCACGAAAAAAATCATGATCCACAGGGCGGCGGGAAGGAAGAGAAGCAGCCGTGATCCCGCCTGCTGCGCTTTGGTGACAGCCATGGCGACCTCCTATTCCAGAGGCAGAAGAAGAGTATCGACAGAAGCCGCGCTTATCCAGCAGGAACTGCCCATGGGGATATCCACCGAGGGGCTGGCCTGAACACGGACGACTTCTCCGCCGGATGTGGCCACCCGGTAGTCGAACATATTGCCGATATAAACCTTTTCCTTCACGGTGCCGCCGATGATGTTCAAACCGGGAAGCTTTTCCGGGCAGTAGGAAGAAATGGTGAGGCTCTCCGGACGTATGCCCACCTTGACCGGCGTATCGGGAGCCATGCCCGTAAACTGTTCCGGAATGAAATTCTCACAGCAAAGCACGCCGCAGGAGGCTTCCGCCAGAGCGCATCCGTTCTCCAGCCCCCGGAACCGTGCGTCGAAGGGATTGATGAGTCCGATGAAGTTGGCCACGCTGAGCGTTGCGGGATGGCGGTACAGTTCCTCCGGAGCTGCGCACTGATGAATGCGTCCGTTGAACATGACGATGATGCGGTCGGAAAGCACAAGAGCTTCTGACTGATCATGGGTGACGTAGATCATGGTGATGCCGACTTCCTTCTGCAGTTTCTTCAGATAGAAGCGCATCTCCTCCCTGAGTTTCGCATCCAGGTTGGCAAGAGGTTCGTCCAGCAGAAGCAGCCGGGGCCGGATGACCAGCGCACGGGCAATGGCGACGCGCTGCTGCTGACCGCCGGAAAGCATGCGGGGATATCTTGCATCGTATCCTTCCAGTCCGACGACCTTCATGATCTGGTGCACTCTCTGCGTAATCTCCTCGCGGGGAACCTTTCTCATGCGCAGTCCGAAGGCCACGTTGTCGAACACCGTCATGTGCGGGAAAAGCGCATAGTTCTGGAACACCATGCCTATGTCCCGCTGTTCCGGCAGCATGGTGGTTATGTCCGTATCGCCTATGGTAATGGTTCCGCTGTCGGGAATCTCAAAACCGGCAATGCATCGCAATGTGGTCGTCTTTCCGCATCCGCTGGGGCCAAGCAGGGAAACAAGTTCCCCATCCTCGATCACCGTGGAAATATTGTTGAGGATAAGATTTCCGCCATAAGTTTTTTTAAGGGAATCGAGTATAACCCTGGCCATGTCAGCTCCAGTCGTTTACCGTTGATTGTATGCAGGGGAAAACCGTTCCGAACACCTTTCTGCAGCAGGGGCCGGCAAGACCGGCCCCGTAACTTATCTGCATCAGCGGGCTATCTTCTGATTCCACTCTCTGATGATGCGGCTCTTGTTGGCATTGAAGTATTCCCAGTCAAACACCTTGATGCGGCTCACACCGTCAGGACCGACGGGGATGTATTCCTTGAGGTCTTCAGGCACTTCCACACCCTTGGTGCAGGGCGTCGTGTAGAAACGACGAACGAACTTGGTCTGAATTTCGGGACTCAGCAGATAGTTGATCCAGGCGTGGGCAAGTTCCTTGTGTTTCGAACCGGTGTGTACGGAAAAGACCTGTTCGAACATGATCATATGTTCGGCGGGTTCCGACCAGCCTATCTTCACCCCGGCCTTCTTCAGACGCGCAATGGCGGGCGTGTCCAGAACACCTATTTCCACTTCGCCGAGCGTGAGCTGCTTTTCCATGTCGCCGGAAAATTCGGAGAGCTTGAAGGGCTTGAGTTCCCTGATCTTGTCGATGGCCTTGGAAGTCTGCCGCTGATCGCCGAACCATACATCACCCACGGTCAGCAGAAATTCGCCGCCCATGGAGTTCGTAGCCGTGTACAGTCCGAGCTTGTTCTTGTATTCGGGATTCCACAGATCCTTCCAGCTCTTGGGAGGATTGCTCACCTTGTCGGTCAGATAGGCGATGCCGGCAGGCTGAATGACGCCGATGATGCCGGAATTCGCACCGCTTTTATCCTTGAAAACAACGAACGCATCCTTCATATGCGGAATCTTGCTTTCGTCGAGCGGTGCAAAATACCCTTCAAGACGCATCTGATTGGCCCATATTTCATTCATCATGACCACGTCGTAGGGAGCCTTGTCCTTGCCGCTGGCGCGCATTTCCGCCAGCCAGTCCTTGGCCAGACCAATGGCGAGCTTAATGTCGCAGTCGTACTTTTTGCTGAAGTCAGGAATGATTTCCGATTCAAAGAAGCTCTGATACGCGCCGCCGTAGCAGGTCATGATCAGGGTTTCCCGGGCTTCCGCCAGACTGGGAACGAGAAGCGTTGCGGCGAGAAGGAGGGAGGCAAGTTTCGCTTTCATATACATCTCCTTTGAATTATTTTAAAATTTCTTCCATGGGCACATAATCGATATCAAAGCCGTAATGCCGGGGTTCCATGAACGACAAGGCCTTGGGTTCCCGGTGTCTGGCCCTGGAAGGAACGGCCATGAAACTGATGTTCATTCCTTCCTCGATTTCCTGCGTCATGATGGGACGTCCGGTGGAGGTTTCCACCTCGGCCACGCGATCCGGCGTAGTCACATAGGGCTTTTCATCCAGCCAGGTGATATGATTTTCGTTTTTAAACCATACCTTAAACTTATGTCCGGCCCATGCTCCCGTACCTTCCAGCCAGTGATAGCCGGAATAATAACCGTCGGGGATGCCCCATTCCTTTTTGACTACCGTGCCCTCAAAAAGCATGCGGGCACCCGTGAACTCCAGAAGAGCCTTTCGCACATCGCCTCCGGCCTCGCGAGTGAGACGCATATGACGGCCGATTTCAAAGCATTCCGTAAGGGTATTGCGGAAAACATACTTCTTCATTTCCCGGCCGGTCATGAGAAAGAAGGCCATGGCTGTGTTGCCGAATGCCGCCGTGGCAAGCATTTTTCCTTCGCGTTCGGCAAGAGCGCTGTTCACCGTTTCATACACGACGGCCTTGTTGCCCCACTTGTCCACGGAAGTCATGGGCGTCAGCGGCACGCCCTCAATGCAGGGCATGCCCTGCTTGGTTTCAGGCTTCGCCTTTCCGGTATAGTCCCCGTTGATGGGAACGATGCCGAGACTGAGTGCCGTGGCCATGGGGCCGGGCGTGTTGGCGCCTCCGAGTTCGGAGGGAACGATGCCGGAAATCTTCTTTCCGGAAATCTTTTCCATGAAGCGCAGCGCTTCCAAAAGGTTGTTCTCATACTTCCACTCCACCAGCCCGAGACGTTTCTTCTGCGCTTCCTGTTCGGGGGTAAGCGGAGCTCTGTTTCCCATAAAGCTCGTGGTCACGACATACGCGTCATCAGGGAAGGAATCGGGGTCCACGGCGGTCACAGGACCGTGCGCGGCAATGGCCTTTTTGAGAAGACGCAACCCTTCGGCAACAACGCCTCCCCCGCCTATTCCCTGAAAACAAGCACCCCATGCCAGATCTTCGACATCCTGTTCCGTACTGATCGTAAGGTCGGCCATACGTTCTCCTGTCATGCGTGAACCGGTTGAGCGTTAAAAAAACTCTTTTCATTCTTTGTAAACGATTACATTCCAACGTCAATAGCGGATAATTTTATTGATCGCAAAAAATATAATTAATATCAATATATTATATTAAAAAATCGAAGTTATTAATTTTTTTTCTTCATGATTACATATTTGTCATTTTTCATTTTTATTCCGTTCGCAAAAAATCCGTTTCATAAAAATATCAACTTCGCGGATCGACGACGCAATTTTAAAAAATTATTCTCTTATTTTTTTATAATATACTTTTTTTACATATTTTTTTATATAAGACGCCTCTTGTGTCTCCCGATGCTGTTTTCGTCGCACGCCATGAAAAATACCCGTTCTCCCCTGTGGCATTCCCCAGATGCGCCCCGGACCCTTCCTGCATTTTACAAATTTGACATAAACACCTCTTATGCAGCATACTGCTCCCCGTATCTAATTTTTCACGGCAAGACTGCAATTCGATCACGAGAAAACCATGAGCAATCCCATAGCCTGCGACATCACCATGAAGGACGTGGCTGAATTCATCGGCGTTTCCACAGCAACAGTTTCCCGGGCGATCAATTCTCCAGAAAAACTCAGCCCCGGAACCCTGAAAAAAGTGCAGGACGCCTTTCAGACACTGGGATACCAATACAATCCTCTGGCAGCGGCCATGTCGAGCAGCTCCAGCAAACTCATAGGAATCATGATCGGCAACCTGCGGGAAAACCTCTCCCTGCTCACGCTGGAAGACATCCACGACTATGCTTTAAGACACAACTATAATGTGCTCGTGGCCAATTCGGGCTTCGAGGATCACAACGAAAAAAAGATTCTTCTCACCTTCCGGCAGTATAAAACCGCAGCCGTCATCGTCATCGGACCGGGGCTGCACTGCCACCATCACATACGGGCCGTGCTGGGCAAGGATATTCCTCACCTTGTTCTCTGGGACACCTATGACACGAACGAACACATCAACTTCATCGGACCGGCCAACGAAAACATCATCGAGCAGGCCGTCATGACGCTCGTTGACGCCGGGCATCGGCGCATAGGGCTGGGCATGAGCTACTACAGCAACATTCGAAGAGCCCACAGGCGACTCAAGACCTTTGAGGAAACCCTCACGCGCCTGAAACTGCCCTTTGACGAGAACTCCCTCGTGCTGCTCAACCAGATGCCCCGACCGACGCGTTCATCCTTTGATCACGGCCGCCAGATCATGAAACAGTTTCTGGAGAAAAAACATCCGCCGACGGCCATTCTTTCCCCTACGGGCAACATGGCGACCGGCAGCATTTCCTATCTCAGGGAGTGCGGACTGTCCTGTCCGGAAGACATGTCGCTTGTCTGCCTGAGCGATGACGACATAGCCTCGGTCTATTACCCTCCGCTCTGCGCCGTCACCTCTCAGAAAGAAAAACTCTTTGAGATGGTTCATCAGTTTGTGGACAGCATTTCTTCGGAAAAGCCGCTCAGCATAGCCTGTCGGCTTCGTTCGTCCGTCTGCAGAAGAAAAACCTGCATGCCGCCCCGCTCTCAGGAAAAAAAATTGCCGGAAGCATCGGCATGACCAGCAATTCCGTACCGTGAGCACTGCTAAAAAAGACGGCCCCTTTTTGCCCGAAAACATGACCGTTCGATGCGGCGAAGAAAAAAGCACGCTGAAATTCCGCCTGTCCGTCAGTACCTGAGAAGCGGCAACCGGGCCTTTCAGCTGCAGGATCCGAAAACTACGACGAGAGCCTGCCCTCGACCGACAGATGGAGAGGGGCAGGCTCTCGTTTTTTCAGCGCATGAAAAAGCCCGCCTTACGGAGAAAACAGACATGATTTCTCTCCGTAAAACGGGCAAAAAAACGTCATGAACCAGCGTCAGTCGGCCAGCAGTCTTGCTCTCCAGGCCTTTGCGGTATTCACCAGAAGCTGAGAAATGGTCATGGGGCCGATGCCTCCGGGCACGGGCGTGATGGCGGACGCCAGCGGCGCCACGTTCTCATAATCCACGTCTCCGCACAGCTTTCCGTCTTCACCGCGGTTGATGCCCACATCAATGATCACGGCCCCCTTTTTCACCATGTCGGCCGTAACGAAACGCGGCCTGCCCAAAGCGGCTACGATGATATCGGCTTCACGACAGATGGCGGCAAGATCGGGCGTGCGGGAATGACACATGGTTACGGTGGCGTTGTAATCGCGGCTGCCGAGCATGAGGGATACGGGACGGCCCACAAGATTGCTGCGGCCTATGACAACGGCCCGCTTTCCGCTCACGGAAATGCCGTAATGATCGAGAAGCGCAAGTATGCCCGCGGGCGTGCAGGGACGAAGGCCCGGCACGTTCATGGCCACCCTGCCCTGATTTACGGCGGTAAGCCCGTCCACGTCCTTTTCCGGGCTTATGGCCTCGATGCAGGGACGGGCATCCAGCCCTTCGGGAAGGGGAAGCTGAAGCAGAATTCCGTCCACGGCCGGATCGGCGTTGAGGGAAGCAATGAGTTCTTCCAGTTCCTTCTGCAGAATGGAAGCGGGCCTGCGGTAGGAACGCGTTTCCATGCCGGCGTCGGCGCAGGCCTTTTCCTTGTTGCGAACGTACACCTGCGAGGCGGGATCCTCGCCCACCAGGATGACCGCCAGACAGGGGGCGCGACCGGCCTTTTCCCTGTCCCTTTCAATATCCTCACGCAGAGCGGCGCGTATGGACGCTGCGGTGGCCTTACCGTCGAGTATCGTCGTCATGGCAGTTCTCCTCTCCGGCCTTGCCGGAATCATGAATTAACGCAATCTGCAGGCTGGAATTCCAAACGCATACGCCAAGGAATCCCTCGTCTTCACGGCGAAAGCGCGCAACAGCTCCGACAAAATCACCGGTGCACCACGCTGCGCGGCCGCGTGCCGTCGGCCTGACTGAGCAGCCCATCCCTCTCCATCTGCTCCACGAAGCGGGCCGCCCGGTTGAAGCCTATGCGGAAACGCCTCTGCAGGAGAGAAATGGACACCTTGCCGTTGTCCAGAACAAACTGAACGGCCTCGGCATAAATGGGATCGTCCACGATCTCGTTGCCGCGGGATGCAGGCTGACCGAAATCCTCGGAAGAATCGTCGGCGTCGTCGTTGCCGAACTCCGCGAAATCCACTTTGTAGTTCGGCATCTGCTGCTTTTTCCAGAATTCCACCACTGCGGAAACTTCCTCGTCGCTCACGAAAGCGCCGTGCAGACGCTGAAGCATGCCGCCGTTGGGCTTGAAAAGCATGTCGCCCATACCGAGCAGCTTTTCCGCTCCCGCGCCGTCGATGATGGTGCGCGAATCCTGGCCGCTCGTCACCTTGAAGGCAATGCGGCAGGGGAAGTTCGCCTTGATGAGACCCGTAACCACGTCCACGCTCGGGCGCTGCGTGGCAATGATGAGGTGGATGCCTGCGGCTCTGGCGAGCTGGGCCAGACGCACGATGCTTCCTTCCACCTCCTTGCGCTTCACCATCATGAGATCGGCAAGCTCGTCCACGATGATGACGAGGAAAGGCATGTTGGACAGATCTTCCGGCTCTCCGGTTTCCTCGTCCACAGGCATGGGGCCTCCGGCCTCCACCTCGGCGCGCAGCCTGGCCTGACGATCATTGTAGCCGGTGATGTTGCGCACCTTGACTTTGGAGAACAACGAAAGACGCCGGTTCATCTCCTCGATGGCCCAGAGAAGGGCGTTCTTGGTAAGATCCATGTCCGTGACCACGGGATGCACGAGATGCGGCAGATCGGCGTACATGGAAAGTTCCACACGCTTGGGATCCACCAGTATCATCTGAACTTCATCCGGCCGGGCACGGTAAAGCAGACTGAGAATAATGGCGTTCAGGCACACGCTTTTGCCTGCACCGGTCGCGCCGGCCACGAGAAGATGCGGCATTTTGGCAAGGTCCGCCGAAACGGGATGGCCGCCCGTGTCCTTGCCGAGGGCAACGGTAAGAAGAGACTTCGCCTGACGGAAATTCTCATTCTCCACTATTTCACGAAAATGCACGGTGGTGCGCTTTTCGTTGGGGACTTCCACGCCGACGGTGTCGGTTCCGGGAACGGGAGCCTGCATGCGCACGGATACGGCCTTGAGCGACATGGCCAGATCATTGGCAAGGCTGGTGATGCGGGTGGCCTTGACGCCGGGAGCCGGACGAACCTCGAACATGGTGACCACCGGCCCGGGAGTGATGCGGGCAAGAGAGGCGTTCACGTTGAAATTCTTGAGGCAGGTAATGAGCGCGTTGCCCTGTCTGGCAAGGGTCATTTCATCGGGTCTGTTGGCCTTCTCGTCCTCCGGCAGGGGGGAGAGAAGATCCAGAGGAGGCAGCTGAAGCTCCCTGCGCTTCGGCAGAACCGGTGCAGGTGCTGCGGGAGCGGCGGCAGCCTCGATTCTTTCCTGCTCCGCCATGGCTCCGGCCACGGCGGTAGTCACGGAAGCATACGCGGCATCCCTGCGGTCCGCCGCAGAAACGACGGCTGAAGAAGATGAAGATGCAGGACGTGACATGAGCACGGGCTCAGGCTGAGCAGGAGCCGGCACGGACGTCTGAGGGACGGAGGAAGCCGGCTGCATGGAAGGAACCGGCTGCACCGTCACGGGGGAAGCCATCACCACGGCGGGGAAATCCTCGACGGAAACCGCCGGAGACGAGGCGGACAGCGCCGCCAGAGCCGACGGCGGCAACTCTTCCTGCGGCGCGGACGCTACGGAAATTTCGACTTCACTCTGCCGTGCCGCAGCGGGCTGAGGACAAACATCATCGGCCGCAGAAAACACCTCGGAAGAGGCGGCCTGAACTGCTGAACCGCTCGCCACCGGAGAACATGTGCTTTGTTCGGAAGCAGCGGGGCCGGCCGGAATCTCCAACGGATCCTCCAGCTCAAGAATGAACTCGTCTTCCTGCTGAACGGCAGCGGGCTTCACCTCCGCCTGCTGCGGCTGAACACTCCGGGAAACCGGAACTTCTGCCGGAGCAGACTGAACAGGGGAAGCAGACGATGGAACCGAGCCTTCCGTCGAAGAGATCTCCGCTTCCGCCACAGAAGGCCTTTCATCGAGATGAGGGCGTTCCACGAGACGGAGAAGATCACTCAAATCCTCATCGCGGATGCCGGAATCCGTCTGAGCGCGTTCTGACTCGGGCACGGCTTCCGGCACAGGCACGGGGTCCGGCATTTTTATTTCCAGCACGGGAGCCGGAGAAACGGCTTCCTCCGCATCCTTCTTTCTGCCAAGTACGATATCAAGAACCGGACGGGGCCGAACGGAACCGGACCGTTCCTTTCTCAAGCCGGAAACAAGGCTGGGCAGGCGCGTAAGCGCTTTGGGAAGATGCGGTACCGGCAGATCATACGTGGTTCCGAACGAAGGAATTTTCTTCATCGTCCAGGACAAAGCGCCGGAAAGAAGGGTAAGCCACGATATGCTGAAGGAAAGTTCCATGGCAATGAGGAACACGAAGACCCACAGCAGAAACGATCCCACGGGACTGAAAAAAAGAAAGGAAAATGCGGACAGCCACTGTCCTCCGAGCCCTCCGCCATGAATGCCGTGAACGCCGACATCAAACGTGGAGGCCGTGACGAGCACGCAGGCGAAAAGCAGGAGATACCCCACCCAGCGATACCACTTGAGCACAAGCCAGCGGGAAACGAGTCCCGCTCCCACCGCAAGAAAGAAAATCACCCAGAGAAAGGAGCCTATGCCGAAGCAGTCCACCAGGAATCCCGACAGATAGGCCCCGAACAGGCCCGCGGCATTCTGCACGGCGGAAGCGTCCATGCTGACGGCCTGGTTGAAGGTGGGGTCACCGGCATGATAGCTCCAGAGACTGAGCAGCATGAGCAGACCGCAGAAAAGAAAAAGCAGTCCGAGCAGTTCGCGTACCAGTCTGTGTCCGTACATTGATGATCCCCTTCACGCTTGAAATTGCCGTTCCGAAAAGTTCCGGAAACGTTTTTCTCCCGAAAAACGAAAGCGCTGCCGGAAGGGCGCGAAACGTCCTGCCGACAGCGCGAAAGGAAAGGACGCGAATTAGTCGCGGCCGAGATATTCGCGGGTGCGGGTATCGACCTTGACGCGGTCGCCTTCGTTCACGAAAATCGGCACCTGAATGGTCACACCGGTTTCCAGAGTGGCGGGCTTGGTCACGTTGGAAACGGTGTCGCCCTTCACGCCGGGTTCGGTCTTCACCACGGTCATGACGAGGCTCACGGGCACTTCGATGTCGATGGGCTGACCGTTGTAGAGCAGCACGCGGCACTGCTGAGATTCCAGCAGCCAGTCGGCCTTGCCGTCGGTGTCGGCCACAGGCAGGGAAATCTGCTCGTAGGTGGTCATGTCCATGAAGATGAGGTCGTCGCCTTCACGGTACAGGTACTGCATGTCGCGCTGTTCCATGTCGGGCTTGCCCACCTTTTCACCGGAACGGAAGGTGTTGTCCACCACGCGGCCGTTCAGGATGTTGCGCAGCTTGGTGCGCACCATGGCGCCGCCCTTGCCGGGCTTGAAGTGCTGGAATTCAACGATTTCGTAGGGAGTGCCGTCGATCTCGATCTTCAGGC
>CALUPL010000025.1 GCA_944322635.1 uncultured Mailhella sp. | reverse complement strand
GTTCCCCCGAGCGTTGAGAAACGGCCTTCCGGGCTGCCCTCCCCCCTTTGCCCCTTTCTCCGGGCATAATCTTCCCGTTCACCCTGTCCTGCCGAACCGGCGAAGCCGGGAGGCAGAAACAGGGGGGTGCGGGGGGAATTATTTCCCCCGCATGCCTTTCCTGCCTTTTCTGCCTTTCCTGCCTTTTCTGCCTTTACTTTACGGGGCGGTCGAAGCGGGGGACGGGGAGGTGGCAGCCGCCGCGGCCGGTGCGTTCCGTGAAGTTCTGGTGCCAGGCTTCGGCCTCATAGAAGGGGCCTGCGGGTTCGAGGCTGGTTACGACGTTGTAGCCCAGGGAGCGGAGTTCATCCATGAGCTTCTGGGCAGTTGCCTTCTGGTTTTCATTCAGCCAGAACACGGCGGAGCGGTACTGACTGCCCACGTCCGGGCCCTGGCGGTTGAGCTGCGTGGGGTCGTGGATTTCGAAGAAGCGGCGCACTATGGTTTCGTAGCTGATTTTTTCCGGGTTGAAGCGCACGAGAACGGCCTCGGCATGGCCGGTATTGCCCCGGCACACGTCTTCATAGGACGGGCGATCCGTGTGGCCGCCCGTGTAGCCGGAGCGCACGTCCACCACGCCGGGCAGTTTGCTCATGGCGTCTTCCACTCCCCAGAAGCAGCCTCCGGCCAGCACGGCCACGTCGGTTCCGCGCACCTTTTCATAAAGGGCCAGCCCCAGCTTTTCCTGTTCGCTGCCCGCAGGCGCGAAGCTCATGGACACCGAATTGACGCAGTAGCGCGTGTTCTTTTCCGTAAGCCGTTCGCCCTCGAACACGTGGCCGAGATGCGCGCCGCAATGATTGCACTGAATTTCCACCCGGAACCCGTCGGCATCGGGGAGCCGGCGCACCATGCCGGGCAGTGCGTCGTCAAAGGCGGGCCAGCCGCATCCGGAATCGAACTTGTCCGCCGAACGGTACAGAGCCACGCCGCACTGACGGCACAAATAGGTTCCCGCCGCCTCGTTCCTTTCATACTTTCCCGTCCACGGCGCTTCCGTGGCCTTGCGGAGTATGACCTCCGCTTCCATGGGTGTCAGAGGCGGCACGGCCGCATCGCCGCGCGCCACAATGCGAAATCCGCTGTCGATCATGGGGGTAACCTCCCGCAATGGGTCAAAGGGGGGACGGGAAAAAGCCGCATCCGCAGCTCCGGTAACGGCACACGCCAGCACAAATGCCGACATCATGCCCAAAAAGGCGCGTCGCGCGCAAATCATGCCGTTCATGGCGCCTCCTTAACAGGAATATTTCCTGTTAAGGAAATACGTGCTCCTTTTCAAAAAGGCAAGGCTTTTTCCAAAGGATACGGGCGTTTCGACGCTGCGTGCCCGGCAGAGCGTACCGGATTCAGAATAAGGGTGTCCGCTTTTCCGAAGAAAAACAAGGGGAGGATTTTTTGCCGAAAAACAAGAGGAGAACTTTTTGCCGATGCCGCCGACATGCCCGCGCGCACGAAAAAAGGACGACGTTTTTCGGGCGTCGTCCTTTTCTGCCTTTGCGTTTCGTTCGGCTAGTCGGAACTCTCAGCCTTGTCACCGGCGTAGAGACTGCGTTTTTTTCCCTCTCCCAGACTGTCTATGACGGTAATGACAAGGCCGCGTATGCTGTTTTCCGTGGTGCGGTAGGGAGCTATGCGCATGGTGTAGAAACGGCCGTTCATGCCCGTGACTTCCCTGTCCACGGGGGTCAGATTTTTGAGCACGTTCCGGGCATCGCCTATGATGTCCTCACTGGGGAAACTGTGCGCGAAAATCTGAAGCGGACGTCCCACGTCCTGACTCACGAGCTGGAACTCCCGACCGACGTACTCGGTGAACTTGCGTATGTTCAGTTCGCTGTCCACAAAAATAATGCCCGTCATGGTGGATGAAAGGAAGTTGGACAGATCGTTGGTCATGGTGGTGAGTTCGTCGAGCTTCTGCTGGAACTCGGAATTCACGGTATAGAGTTCCTCGTTCACGGACTGAAGTTCCTCATTGGAACTCTGAAGCTCCTCATTGGCGGTGAGAAGTTCTTCGTTGGCGGCCTGCAGTTCTTCGTTCACGGTTTCCAGCTCGCCTATGGTGGAACGCAGTTCGCTTTGAGAAGCCTGAAGTTCGTGTTCCAGATCGGTGATGCGCCGGGCCGCCGTGGTGTCGATGTCGTATTTTTCCATCACGCCGTCGAGGGGCACGGCGCGCATTTCCACAAAGAGCACGGCAAGAAGGCCGTCCTGCGCGCCGGAATCGTCGGCAACGGGCTGCACGGAAAGGTCGATGACCTTATGCCCCGAAGGGGTATCCACGGCAATGCCGGTGCAGGTGACGGCGCAATGTTCCGTGCGGCAGCGGCTGATGGCCGTGGAGGAAACCAGATTCACGTCCTTGTTGACCAGAGAGAAGAAGTTGAACGTGGCCTTGCCCGGCGCAATGTTCAGATAATCGGCGTAGTTTCCGAAAAAGTGAACGACGTTGTTCTGTTCGTCGATGACCACGGAGGCGGGCAGGAACCTTTCCAGAAAACGGGTGTAAACGCCTTCCTGCGCGAAGGGATTCTCCTCTCTCTGCACAGGCCCCGGAAGATTGCGGGATTCGGTCCGCATTCTGGGAACGTTGAAGGAAGGCGGCATGAGCTCGTCCATTTTTGCTTCGCGCCTGTGCACGTAGATTTTTTCCACGGCGCAGAGGGGCGCGAACACTCTGGCGTATTCGCCGGCGGTTTCGCTTCGGCCGAGGAAGAGAAAGCCGCCGTCTTTCAGCGCGGAATGAAAAATGGCGAACAGCCCCTTCTGCAGCACGGGCTGAAAATAAATGAGCACGTTGCGGCAGCAGATGAGCGAAAGCCTGCCGAAGGGAGGATCGGAAAGCATGTTGTGCGGCGCAAAGATGATCATTTTTCTGATATCCTTGCAGATCTGATACTGTTCGTTGCGCCGCACGAAGTACCTGGCCAGACGCCCGGGAGAAACGTCGTCCGCAATGCTTTCGGGAAAAACGCCCTTTCCGGCCTGCTCTATGGCTCCGGTATCCACGTCGGTGGCGAAAATCTTGACGTCGCGACGCAGATGCCTTTCCTCCAGCACTTCATGAAAGAGAATGGCCAGAGAATAGGCTTCCTCGCCGGTGGAGCAGCCCGCGCTCCACACGCGCACGGGCGTGTCTTCCCCGCTCTGCTCCACAATGGCGGTCACGGCCGTGGCCTTCAGCCTTTCAAAGAACTCCGCATCGCGGAAGAAGCGGGTCACGCCGATGAGCATGTCCCTGACGAGCTGCTCGGCCTCGCTGCCGTTCTCCTCCAGCAGACGGGAAAACTCCGCGGGAGAGGCGCAGTGCGTGACCGCCATGCGTCTTTCCAGGCGGCGCAGCACGGTGCTGCGCTTGTAGTGGGTGAAATCTATGCCGCTCACCCTTTTGAGCAGCATGTAGATGTGCGCAAGAACGTCTTCGGAAAAGAAGGAATCGCTTTCGGAAGCGTCGGTGAGAACGGGATAATGCGACAGGTTGAGCAGCTCTGCGGCCATGTCTGCGGGCGGGAGAACGAAATCCGCAAGCCCGGTGCTCAGCGCGCTTCGGGGCATGCCGTCGAAACGGGCGCTGCCCGGCTCCTGCACGAACACGAGTCCGCCGTGCTCCTTGACGGCCTTGATGCCGCCCGTGCCGTCGGTACCGGTGCCGGAAAACACCACGGCCACGGACAACTCGTGCTTTTCTTCGGCAAGCGAGGTGAAAAAGAGGTCTATGGGATGATTGACGGCGCCGTGCACCTGATCCACGAGCATGAGCCTGCCGTTTCTGACGGTCATGTTCTTTCCCGGCGGAATGAGAAACACCGCGTCGGGTTCCACGCTCATGCCGTTTTCCGCCTGCATGACGCGCATTCCGGTATGCTTGCCGAGAATTTCGGCCATGAGACTCCTGTAGTCCGGCGACAGATGCTGAATCACGACAAAACAGAGTCCGCTGTCGGCGGGCATTCCGGCAAAAAACTGCTGAAGCGCCTCCAGCCCGCCGGCGGAAGCTCCCATGCCCACAATGATCAGCGGGGATTTCTGTTTTTCCTGCATCGAATCCTTCAAATCGTCATCCGTCATGAAGCGTCTCCCCGGAGCTTTGCGTCGGCGCCCAGGCATTTCTTTTCGAAATCCTCCACGGACATGGGGCGTCCGTAGTAGAAGCCCTGCCCGAACACGCATCCTTCCCTGAGCAGGGCATCAATCTGCGTCTGATTTTCCACGCCCTCGGCCACGCACGTCATGTTTCTTGCCTTGCACAGCCTTACTATGTCGCCCACGAGGGCGCGTCCCACGGAATTATGGGCAAGGTCGTGAATGAGGCTTCTGTCGAGCTTCACGGTATCGAAGGGCACGGAGGTGAACAGCGAAAGGTTGGCATAGCGCGTGCCGAAGTCGTCGAGTCCGAAGCGCACTCCGAAGGGTCGGAAGCCCGCCATGGCTCTTTCCAGCGTGCGGGTTTCCACGTCGCCCGCGTTTTCGGAAACCTCGATTTCCAGAAGCGAGGGCGACAGCAGCGGATAGCGGCTGAAAAGCGCGAGCACCGAACCCGGCGCCGAAGGACTGAAAAGCGTGACGCGGGAAAAGTTCACGGAAACGGGCACGGACTTCAAACCCCGGCGTCGCCAGTCGTCCATGGCGGCAAGGGTCATCTTGAGCACGTGCAGATCGAGTTCCCTGACGGCTCCGGTGCGTTCCATGGCCTCGAGGAAGAGCGCGGGCGAAATGACGCGGCCCGCACCGTCGAGGCCGCGCACCAGGGCCTCGGCGCCCGTAAGCGCGCCGGTGCGCAGATCCACCTTGGGCTGGAGGTATATGGTGAAGCTCTCCAGTCCGGCCGTGCCCGCCATGCCCGGTCCGCGCATGCCGAGTTCCGGCTGCGCCTCGCCGCCGGCCGACGTTTCAAGCTGACCGCAGAGCATGATGGTGCGCGCTTCCTTGACCAGACTGTCGCCGGAAAAAAGTCCCTCCGACCAGGTATAGCCGAAGCGCATCTGTCCGGGATAGCGACGCTGAAGCATGGACTGCGCCCTGATGACGCGGGCCAGAAACACGTTCTGCGTGCAGTTGGCGCAAAGAGCCACGAACTCGTCGCTGCGCGTGCGGAACAGAAGTTCGCGTCCGAACACGGCGCTCAGCGTTTCGGCGACATAAAGCACCATGCGGGAAGCGGCCGTTCCGCCGGCGCCGCCCATGGAGGTCAGATGCGGCACGTCGAGAATGAAGGCTCCCATGGACGTATAAACGTCGGAAGTGAGCCGGCACACTCCGGTCATGTAGGCGCGCAGATTCTGCAGTCCGGTAAGAGAATCCTGAAGGGACATTCCGCCGCACCACGAATCCGCGGAACCGGAATAGTGCAGCACCCTTGCCAGATGAGGCAGAAGCGCGGCGGGAAGCGTATCGGTGCGAACGGGAACACGGGGATTTTCCACGCACAAAAGCCCGTCCGGCCTGCCCTGCGGGGACGAAAGAGGAAAGGCCATGTAGCTCCAGTTTCCCCGCTGTCCGCTCCTGCCCGCACTGCGCTCCAGATACACCGGTCTGTTCTCGCGCAGACAGCGCCAGAGCAGAGGAAGTCTGTCCAGCGTCATGCCGGTGACCTGCCGTTTCAGGCTGCATCGTCCTGCCTCCATCCATTCGTGGGTGGCGCGCACGAAGCGTCCGTCGTCGGCAAGGGAGAGCGTGTACGCCCTGTCGGCCCTGTAATGGCGTCCCACGAGACGAAGCACTTCGGCCATGGCCACGTCGGAAGAATCCTCGCGGAGCAGCACGTCGAGACAGCTCAGAAGCACGTCTTTTTCCTCAGCGGAAAGAGCCGCCTTCGCCTCGGAAGAAGAAAGCGTTCCGCGCGAAACGGACACGGCCTCAGGGGCGTCGTTCGTCGGAAGGTCGTCTGCCGGAAGGTCGTCGGCTTTCCGTCCGGCGGTGCGGCGCGGCGAAAGCGGAGGCAGATCATCCATGAACACCACGGTGTCGGAAGGAGCGTTCTTCCATTCGGCGCAGCGCATTTCGGCTGCGGCAAGAAGGGCATCGTAGTCAATGCCGCCGAGATCCGCGCAGGCCACGGCCGCCACGAAGCGCGGTCCGGGCACGAGTCCGTCGCAGGAAAGGGCCTGCCGCACGAAGGCGAAGGCATCGTCGATGCGCTGTCTGGTCACGGCGCGGGAGGCGGCGTCGGGCCGGAACACGGTAAAGGAACGCTCATCGTACCCGCCCATGACGCAGTCGGCCCCGAGCAGCAGGGAAAGCGCCATGATGATGAAGCTGCGTCTGCGCTCCTCCTGCGGGCCGGACACGCCGAACACCTGCACGAGAGCCAGTAGATGCCGTGCGGAACGACCGCTTTCCAGCGACTTTTCCGCCAGCTTCTTCGCCATGTCGCGGCTGTAGATGCCGTGCGCGGGCAGATCGAAGGAACTTTCGGCCAGAGCGGCTTCCCGGGCGTGACGACGTTCGGTGTCCTGAAGGAAGCCGAACACCTGCACGTTGCCCGTTGCGGGATGCCTCGCCAGATGGGCCACATAGGAGAGCCATCGCACGGTGCCGCCCTCATCCACGCAGCGGTATTCTCTGGCAACCCATTCCATGCCCCGGGCAAAGGCGTCGAGCAGCGCCTCGCGGCCGAACACGGAAAGAAATTCCTCCCTGTCCTCCCTGAGGAAAAGCCGCTTCTTCTCCCAGAGCGCGAGGCTCTGAAAACTCGCCCCGCGCAGATGCTGCGTAAGGGTTCGGCCCTCTATCCAGAGTTCCTCCATGCGGTCTTCGGTAAGGTCGCCGCGCACGTAGCAGAAAAGATTGGGACGCAGCTGTTCCCAAAGCCGCTCCTTGCCCGACATGCTCCAGGCTATGCCCACGCTGAGAGGCTCGGCTATGCCCACGATTTTGAGTGACCGCCCGTCCCTGTCGGGAAGCATGCGATAGTGCACGGAAAACCAGTCGAACCTGCGGCTCATGGCATGGCGCAGAACGAAGGCACCGCCGCCCGCAGGCCTGCCGCTCAGCATGGCTGCGGCAAAGGCGCGGAAACGTTCCACGGAGTCGGGATGCACCCAGCCCCTGCGTATGAGTCCTTCGGGGAAATCGTCCATTTTCGCGCCCGAGGCGCGCAGACGCCTGCCGTTGAAAAGCCGGAACCTGCGCGAAGGGACATCCACTTCCCAGAGCACGCGCGCGCCCCTGTCGAGCGAAAGCCTGAGAAATTCGCCTTCCTCCACCAGGGTATCTTCGCTTTTGCGGGAACCGGAAATGTCCCTCACGAACACCAGCATCACGTTTTGACTGCACGGCATGGGCGAACGCACCGCCCTTGCCCTGCCCCATCGCCAGCCGCAGCCCCTGGCGAAACGATGCTCGAATTCCACGGACTTGCCCGCGGCAAGCCCGTCGCGCAAAAGCCTTTCGAACTCCTCCAGATCGTCGGGATGAATGCCCCCGAACAGCGAAAGTTCGCACGGCAGTTCCAGTTCCTCGCTGTCCCTGCCCAGCATGCGGTAGAGCGCAGGAGAGGCATAGAGCACGTTTACGGCATCGGCCCTCACTTCGAGCAGGGCCACGCCCTCTTCCATGTTTTCCAGCAGCAGAGGCAGCTGCACGGGCACATGGGGAAGCATCGCAAGTTCTTTTCCGCGGCTGGCGGGGTCGTTTTCCGTGCTTATGTAGTATCTGTTGCGGCCCTCGAACTTGGCTTCATACAGGGCTGCGTCCGCCTTTTCGTAGAGCTTTTCAAAGGCCTTCGTCTTGCCGGAAGCAATATAGACGCCCACGCTGGAGCTTACGTGCAGCACGGGATTCACGCCAATGGAAAACTGCAGCGCCTCGCATATGCTGCGCGCCTTCTCCCGCGCGTTTTCTTCCGTAATGTTGCCGGAAAGCAGCGCAAAAAATTCGTCGCCGCCCAGTCGCCCCACGATGTCCGTGGCGCGGAAGCAGCCCGAAAGGGCCTTGGCGGCAAGACGTATGACCTCGTCGCCGGCCTGATGGCCGAGCGTATCGTTGATCTGCTTGAAGTTGTCGAGATCTATAATAAAAAGAGCGCAGCTGTCGCCCGGATGCATATGCTTCAGGCACTGCTCTATGTAATCCGTGGCCGTTCCCCGGTTGAGCAGACCGGAAAGCATGTCGCGCGAAGCCCGCTCCGCCAGAATCTTCAATTCGCGCCAGTACTGAAGATCCGACAGATGAAAACCGTTGCTGCTTGTCATGAAGTTGACTCTTTACACAAAAATCCCGAGTCCGTCCCTTTACAAAAAAGTCTCCGCAGACCGACAAAAAAGAAACGGAACTCAGCGCCCATGACTCTGCGTCACAAGCCATCCTCTATATGTAGCTCTGCAACAGATTCTGTCAAGAATCATACACTGATACGATACTATTTTCATGAGGTTCCGCCGCTTCGGGAGCGGAACGGGCCATGATGCATTTTTGTATCGACCGGGCCGGTCTCATGGCAGCAGCCTGCCCGGAACGCGGAAGGGGCGTTGCCTTTCCCGGAAAGCGGATTTCCGTCCCTTTCTGCCCTTCGCGGCCGAACGCGGCCCCTCCACGCCTCGCCGCGGCACGGCCGCGTCCGCAAGGCAACGCGGGGGGAAGGCGGGGACGGGAGGAACGACGCGGGGGATGCGCGGGGAGCGCGGAAAGGAAGGGAATTGCGGAAACGCGCGCGGGGGATATGCAGAGAAGAGGGAGCGCGCGGGGGATGCGCGGGAAAGGCACGCGGAACGCGAGGAGACCCCAAAACGTGCAAGAACCTGCGAGGGAAACAGAGAAGATGTGCAGCGCAAAGAAGCGGAAGGAAGGCGCAGACGAAGGCGCGGAACGCCCGCGGAGGGGAATGGGAAAAAGCGAAGATAACGCAGGAACGCCCGCAGAGGTACGGGAAGAAATACGCTCTCCGCGAGTGCACGGGGAGAAATGCGAACGCGCAGGTGAATGAGGAGAAGTACGGAAGCGCGCGGCGGAAAAACGCGGGGAAACGCGGGGAAAAACGAAAGGAAAACGCAGGATGCATCGTGCGGCGGGAGGAGTCCCCCCGCCGTCGGTTCAATCGTCAGAAGGCGGTCATGGCGTAAAGAAAGAGATCCATGACCGAGGAATAGCGGGTAAAGCCCTCGGGGATGAGGAACATGGACTGAGAAGCCTGCTCCGCCACTATGTTCGTGAGCCAGGCGCTCCCGCCGTGGGTTGCGCTGGTTTCGTCGGCCATGGCGTGCATGGGGAACGGAGCAAAGGCCTCGTTCTCCCACACCTCGAGAGTGAAGCGGCGCACGGTTCCCATGAATCCGGCTTCATAGACGTTGCGCGTCTTCTGCACGGCGTAGCCCTGCCAGTTGTCCTTGCCCAGAGGCGAAGATTCCCTTTCCTGAAGGCTGATCATGCCCATGCTCTGGGGCATGACGGCGGCCGCGGCGCTTTTCACAAGGCTGCGCCAGTCCCTGGGATTCCCCGCCACGGGGATTTCCACGTAGGCCCTGAGCCTCTGTGAAAGCACGCGGAGCATGTGTTCCCTGGAATCCACGAGCAGCGTGAAGGTTCCGGCGCTGCCGAGGTCGAGATCCATGCGGGCGTAGGGCCCGGATGAAAGCGCCGTGCCGCAGTTCTTCACGGTTTTTCCGTCTATTCTGTACTGGATGTCGGCACGGAAGTCGGCGTAGGCGGCCGCCTGCGCAAAAGAAGATGCAAGGCACACGGCAAAACCGAGACACAGGGCGCAGAGCACCTGCGCCGCACGTTGAAGAACAACCATGGTCACTCTCCGGATTCCGGCATGGACACGGCTTCGTAGGGGGAGCCGTTCATGAACACCGTCTGCATGGGGCTTACCACAGGGGGCAGGCCCGAGTAAAGATTATACCCCGTTATGCGCCAGCGGTAGGCGCTGCCCGGAAACACGGGCCGATACACGAAGCTGAAGGACGAACCGCTTTCGCTTTCCCACGCGTCGCGGGAATCCACGCGGTGCACGTCCTGCGCCAGAAACGGACAGCCCTCACACAGTTCGCCGTCCACGGCCTGCATTTCGAGCACCATGTATTCCAGATTCTGCGACGCGCCCGACACCGTGCCCTGAAACGTGATGGAGCCGTCGGCCGCGGCCTCCGCGCCGAGAGTGGCAAAGGAGAACTCATCGCGGGAGAAGTCCGGCACGGGATCGCCCTTGCGTCCGCATCCGGCAAGAACGAGCGCCGAGCACAGCACAAGCGCCGCAAGGCACGCGCCCCAAAAAGCTGAACAACGTTTCATACCATTCCTTCAGGCATACGCGGTATGCCGGTCTGCCGCGCCGGGAGCGCGGGCGTTCTTTCTGCTACGAGGCGTTCTTTCCGGAAGCTCTTTTCCGGCCCGTCCGAGCGGAACCGCGCTTTTCCGCAGCGTGCTTCTGCTGCATGGGAGCGTCTTCCGCAGCGTCTCCGCCCTTCTCCCCCTCCGGGGAGCCTGTCTTTTCCGCATCCGCCGGAGCGCCCCAGAGCATTTTCCAGTCGGAAAGAAGGCGCAGGGCCTCCATGGGCGTCATGGCGTCGGGATTGACGCCGCGCAACGCCTCCAGCAGAGGATGTTCCGGCGCGGGAGCCGGTTCGGACGCATCCGCCTTCACGGTTTTAGTCTTTGCGGGAACAATGTCCAGTCCCGGCAGAATGGCGGCCTCCAGCCTTGCCACGCGGGCCTTGCCGCGCGCGGCCTCAAGCTGCGCGAGAATGTCGCGGGCACGCTGCACCACCGGCGCGGGCACCCCCGCAAGACGCGCCACCTCTATGCCGTAACTGCGATCCGCCGGACCGGGAATGAGCCTGCGCAAAAACACGATGTCGCCGTTCCATTCCTTGACCGCAATGTTCATGTTGCACACGCCGGGAAGCGATCCCGCAAGCGAGGTCAGCTCATGATAGTGCGTGGCGAAAAGCGTGCGTATGGTGCCTCCCGCCCGGCGCGCAAGTTCCTCCACCACGGCCCAGGCCAGGGCCAGACCGTCGAACGTGCTCGTGCCGCGGCCTATTTCGTCCAGAATGACGAGACTGCGGCTGTCGGCCTGACGGAGAATGCGGGCGGTTTCCATCATTTCCACCATGAAGGTGCTCTGCCCCTGCGCCAGATTGTCCGAAGCCCCCACGCGCGAGAATATGCGGTCCACAAGACCCAGACGCGCTTCCGAAGCCGGCACGAACGAACCCATCTGCGCCATGACGGCTATGATGGCCGTCTGTCTGAGCACCGTGGACTTACCCGCCATGTTCGGCCCGGTAATGAGCATCAGATGCCGCTTTTCATCCATGACGAGATCGTTGGGAATGAAGGCGGCCCGACCGGTGACGGCCTCCACCACGGGATGACGTCCCTGCATGATGCAGATTTCCCGACTTTCATCCAGCTCGGGACGCGTCCAGTTGTTGCGCGCCGCGCCCTCGGCAAGCGACTGCCAGTAGTCGAGCCACGCCAGACGCGCGGCCAGTTCCATGAGACGCGGTCTGGCTTCGGCCACCCTTTCGCGCAGCTTCTGATACAGCGCGTATTCCAGACTCTTGCGCTTTTCCGCCGCGGTAAGCATCTTGTCTTCCAGCTCCCGCAGCGCGGGCGTGGTGAACCGTTCGCTGTTGGCCAGACTCTGACGACGCTGGAAATAATCGGGAATCGCCGCCTGCTGCGCGCGCGAAAGCTCAAAATAGTACCCGAACACATGGTTGTAGCCCAGCTTGAGCTTGGGCATGCCGTTCTTTTCCTGCTCCTCGCGCAAAAGCTCCTGAAGCTTCGCCTCGCCGTGCTCCACAAGATCGAGCAGCTCGTCGAGCTCACTGTCGTAGCCCTGCCTGAACAGCCCCCCCTCGGTGACCTGCGGCGGCAGATCGTCCCTCAGCGCGCGGCTGAGCAGATCGGCCACGTCTTCCAGCATGTCCCACTTGCGCAACAGCCTCTGCAGGGCCGCGGGCAGCGTGCGCCCCCGCCGCTCGTCGTCGGTGGACATGGTTCCTTCTTCCGGAACGGCAAGAGAGGCGCGCACGTCGGGCACGGCCAGCAGACTTTCCTTGAGCGCGGCCATGTCGCGCGGCAGACAGCGGTTGAGAGAAATGCGCGTGGAAAGACGTTCCACATCGTACACGCGATCCAGCGCACTGCGCAGAGCCGTGCGCACGTCCGCCCGCCGGAAAAAGAATTCCACCACGTCCTGAGTTTCCCTGATGGGATCCAGCCTGCGCCACGGACAGCGCATTCTTTCCTCGAGAAGCCTTCCGCCCATGGGCGTGCGGGTGTTGTCCATGACGGCCCACAGCGTGCCCGTGCCTCTCTTGCCGTCCATGCGGCAGAACAGTTCGAGATTGCGCTCGGTAATTTCGTCGAGAATGAGATAACGGCTCTTTTCGAGCGGCCGGAAAGGCCGCAGCTGCGCGGGATCGCGCTTCTGCATCTGCTCAAGGTAGGCCACAAGCGCGCCGCAGGCCTGCATGAGCTCGGGACTTTTTTCCAGTCCCAGCGCCGCGTCTTCCCGCACGCTCTGGGCGGCAAACACCCTTTCGCGCGCCCCCTCAAGCTCGAAATGACTGCGCACGGGCACCTTGACCACCTGCATTCCGGGCAGCGTGGAAAAAGATACCGGCACATCGCCCCGGTCGGGCATGAGCAGCTCGCTCGGAGCCATTTTGAGCACCCACTCCTTAAGCTCCTCTTCCCTGGAAGACTGAATCCCCGTCCACGCTCCGGTGGAAACGTCGAGCCAGGCAAAACCGCCCGCCCCGCGCGCGGCATTCCAGAACAACGCGCCGAGATAGGTGTGCGCCTTGGCTTCCAGATTGGCGTCTTCCAGAACGGTGCCGCTCGTCATCACGCGGGTGACTTCGCGCTTCACCAGGCCGCGCGCCTGCTTCGGGTCTTCCATCTGATCGCAAAGCGCAATCTTGTAGCCCTTCTTCACCAGCACGCTTATGTAGTTTTCCGCCGCGTGCCAGGGCACGCCGCACATGGGCACGCCGCCCTCGTCGCGGCTACGGCTCGTGAGCGCAAGCTGAAGCTCGCGCGAGGCTATTTCGGCATCTTCAAAGAAAAGCTCATAAAAATCGCCCATGCGGTAAAAAAGCAGCGTGTCGGGATAACCTTTCTTGATATCCAGATACTGCCGGTACATGGGCGTCAGTTTGGGTTCGTTGTCGCTCATAACGTCTCGACGAAATCTGCCAGAAGCGTTCCTTCATGGCTTCGGAAAGTACGCGGAAAACCGCCTCGTTAGAGGCGGACGCGGCGCGAACGCAGGAACGCCGCCCGCACGGAGCATCCGCCGCGCGCCCCCTGCGCGGGACGACGGTTCGGACGCGAAACAGACCCGAAAAAACATCCTTCCTGCCCGAACACGGGCCGGAGAACAACGACGGAAAAAAGACCCGGACTCCTTGCCCGGCTCCGCTTTCCCCGGCGCAGGCGGGAAAACCCGATGCCTGCGGCCTCCCGGCCCTTACTCCTTCCACACGCGGCCGCACTCCGCCTCCGCGTTGCCTTCCCCGACTCCGCTTTCCCCGGCGCAGGCGGGAAAACACGACGCAGACGGGGGAAAAGGCGTTTTCCGCTCCGTGGTGCCGAAGCCCCGGCGCAGGCGGGAACGTTGAAGCGCGTCGCACGAGCCGCAAGTTCCGACCGGCCGGACAAACTTCCGTCTGCATCCGACACGGCTGCAACTCAGACTCCCTCGCGCAGGCCGTTCCCGGCGCAGGCGGAAAAACCCGATGCCTGCGGCCTCCCGGCCCTTACTCCTTCCACACGCGGCCGCACTCCGCCTCCGCGTCGCCTTGCCCGGCTCCGCTTTCCCCGGCGCAGGCGGGAAAACACGACGCAGACGGGGGAAAAGGCGTTTTCCGCTCCGTGGTGCCGAAGCCCCGGCGCAGGCGGAAACGCGCATTTTCCCCGCAAAAAGGTGCGGACGAGGTACGGCTTCCGCCTTTCTCCATCCGACGGCAGGCGCAACGCTTTCAAAGACGCGGCTTTTTTGCATCGGACACGCCCCGATGCCTGCGCTCCTTCCTTTTGCGCCGGACGCGCCATACGAAGCCGGAACGCCCGGAGTCGAAGCCCTGCGCGGGAACGGCGGGAACCCGGCGCGGGGCATCGAGCCGGACGCGGGACCGGCATGACGAACCGAAGAAGTTTTTGCGCTTCTCCGGGGCGATACTGCGCGGAGCGGCGCGGAAGAAGGAAGGAATCCGTACCGACGCCGGCATTCCGGGAAAAAGAAGCGCACGGAACGGGCATATTCCGTGCGCCTGTGCCTCATGGCAAACTATTCGGCCGCGTTCTGAGCGGCGGCAAGGGCGTTTTCGGCTTCCTTGGCGCGGGTTTCGGCGTCCTTGGCTCTGGCATCGGCGTCCTTGAGCTTTTCCTCAAATTCCTTGACGGAGGCTTCCAGCTTCTGCTTTTCGGCGGTCATCTTGTCGAGACGCTTCTGAAGAGAGGAAGCGCGGCGACGTGCGGCGGAAGCGCGACCGGCAAGGGCAATGCGATCCCAGATGAGCATGAGCAGCACCACGGCGGCGCCCAGCGCAAAGCTGATGAGCAGAAGCGCGTAGCGCGGAACGGGAGCCGTAGTTATCGCGGGGGCGAACATGGGATCCACCTTCAGCGAAACCGCGTCGGAGAACAACGGCTGGTTCTGCACGAAGAGCATCATGACCACGAAGAACAGCAAAACCAGCAGAAAAACTTTGATATAGCGCATGACGTCTCCTTATTGCAGCATACGCGAAAAAGGGTTCAGGCGGAACGGCCCGCCAGCCGGGCGAACACAGGCGCCATACGGCGACGGGTCTCCACAAGAGCTTCGGGTATGACCCGCACATCGTCAAGTACCGCCATGAAATTGGAGTCGCCGCTCCAGCGGGGCACCACGTGCATGTGCATGTGCATGCCTATGCCCGCTCCCGCGGCCTCGCCGAGATTAAGCCCCACATTGATGCCCTGCGGATGGCTCATCTCGCGCAGCACCCGGCAGGAAAGCTGGGTCATGGCCATGAGATCGGCGGTTTCTTCCGCGTCAAGCTCCGTAATGTCGCTCACATGACGGTACGGTATCACCATGAGATGGCCCGACGCATACGGATAACGGTTCAGCATGACGAACACGCGACCGCTTCGATGCACGATGAGACGCTCCTCGTCGAGCGCCGGATCTTCCGGCGCACAGAGTACGCATCCGTCGTGGCACTTCGGCCCGAGAATATACTGCATTCTCCATGGAGCCCACAGATTTTTCATAAAGGTCATCTCCTTTTGACACACTAGCACAGCCACACGGACCGGGCAAGAGTTCAGAAGCAATCAAGCCCGCCGAAACGGCAAAAAAGAAACATTGCGCTCCTCCTTGTATGACACAAGGCCGCAATGTGCAAGGTCGGGCCGGTGCGAGATTTGACGCCGCCGGAGCACCCCGCTTGCACTTTACATTTTCCGACGCCGGAGCACCTCAGCCGCCCGTTTGCGCAAGACACGCTGTACAGTGTGCGGGGCTTGCACGACGGGCATTGCGTTTAACGGCGGAAGTGAATTCCGCCTACTTATGCCCGTCGGCCGG
>CALUPL010000024.1 GCA_944322635.1 uncultured Mailhella sp. | reverse complement strand
ACGACTATCTCTCCGAGACCGACGTGTTCAACGTGGGCAGCATCGACATGGCCATTGAAAAGTACAACAAGCGTCAGCAGGCATAAGAGGAGACCGCCATGGAAGGTCTTCGTCTCGATATCGTCACTCCCGACAAGGTCGTTCTTCAGGCCGACGTGGAGTATGTGGGCGCAAGCGGCGTGGACGGCCAGTTCGGCCTTCTGCCCTCCCATGCGGCCATGCTCTCCGCGCTGAAGATCGGCGACCTGTACTATCGTCAGGGCGGTGCTACGAAATGGGTCTTCGTATCCGGCGGATTCGCCCAGATCGCGGACAACAAGGTGACCATTCTGGCGGAAGCCGCCGAACTGGCCGCCGACATCGACGTGGATCGGGCCGAACAGGCCAAGGCCCGCGCCGAAAAGCGTCTGGCCGACCCCAAGCCCGATACGGATGTGCACAGGGCCGAGCTGGCTCTTGCCCGCGCCATTTCCCGCATCCGCGTGGCCCATCGCTGAGCCGGGCGTTACCGGAGCAGTCTTCTTCCCGTGTAAGAAGGAGCGCTCTGCCTGATGCGTCCGGCGAAAGTCCGGGAGCTTTGCGGCAGAAAGCGACGCTCCGGCGTCATGCTGACAGACATAAAAGAAAGGGATGTCCCGAAAGGGGCATCCCTTTTTTGTCGGCTTTTTCCGACGTGCTTCATGACTGCTGGAAGAGTAGCGGTGCGCTTGTTCGTGAAATCAAAGGATATTGCCGCATGACGACGGGATTTTTTCGTCTGTCCGTGCAGCAAAAGCGATTGCGGACAGGAGAATCGTCGATTTTTTGTTGCTTCCGGACTGGTGGAAAACTTCCGCCCCAGAACGGGAGCGAACGATAAAGGACGCAGCCGTGGTGGGGGAGCAGAGGAGAACGTTTTTCAGAGGTGCTTTTGCCACGGCCTTTTGCTTTGCATCCTTGTTCCTCCGCCGGGTCGGACATCTTCAGAGCGGCCGTTCCTTTTTCATTCGTCTGATGCCGAGTGAAACTTGTTCACGGCCTTTTTCCATGCCGGTTCCACCAATGAAAAGTTTTGAAAGGAGGATGGGGGCGAGGGGGAAGAAGGGAAAATTTTTCAAAATTTTCCCTCCTTCCCCCTCATGCTCTATCCCTCACGTTCCGTCATGTTCGCGTAGGCTTTCTTCATGAAGAATTTATAAGCGCTTCACAGGCAGGTCACAGGCATTGTCCATAGTGGCGGCAGCTCGAAAACAACATTGGAGGAAAGTATGAAAGCTACCGTGATGATGCCGCTGTGTCTCGGCATGGCGCTTCTGACCGCCACGGCTCAGGCCGCTCCTGCCATCTATCCTGTGGACACGGCGCGTTTCCTGGGCACCTCGAAGTTCGACTTCAAGGTGGAGTTCGACCGTGAGATAAGCCAGTCCGACATTGACGTACGCATCAACGGCAAGAGCGTTGCCGACGTGTTCGGCGCGAAGCCGGAATTCATCAAAAACGAGGAAGGCAAGGGTTCGGCCATCATTCTGCGCAACGTGTCTCTTGCTCCCGGCAAGTATGCGGTGAGCGCGAAGGACGGCAAGGAAGAAGCCTCCGCCAAATGGGACGTGTACGGCACGCCGGAGAAGGCCAAGGCCAAGAACGTCATTCTGCTCATTGCCGACGGCCTCAGCATGGGTCATCGCACGGGCGCTCGTCTGCTTTCCAAGGGCGTGACCAACGGCATGTACAACGGCTATCTTTCCATGGACACGCTGCCCTACACCGGCATGCTCGGCACCTGCAGCGTGGATTCCATTGCCGCCGACTCCGCCAACACCGCTTCCGCCTACATGACCGGTCACAAGTCCAGCGTGAACGCCATAGGCGTGTATGCCGACCGCACCAAGGACCCCTTTGATGATCCGCGTCAGGAAAACATCGCCGAGCTTCTGCGCCGCAAGACGAACAAGTCCATAGGCATTGTTTCCGACGCGGAAATAGAAGATGCCACGCCCGCTTCCGTGGTGTCCCACACCCGCAAGCGTTCGGAAAAGGCCGCCATTGTGGGAATGTTCGCGAACATCCGCCCCGAAGTGCTCATAGGCGGCGGTTCCGCCTATTTTCTGCCCCGCACGGTTCCCGGTTCCAAGCGCAAGGATGAGAAGGACTACGTGGAAGACTTCCGCAAGGCGGGCTACACGCTTGCCACCACGCGCACCGAACTTCTGAACGTCATGGAAAAATCGCCCGACCGTCTGCTCGGTCTGTTCCATACCGGCAACCTCGACGGCGCGCTCGACCGCAAGCAGCTGAAGAAGGGCACGGTATCCAAGTTCCCTGATCAGCCCGATCTCACCGATTCCATGAACGCCGCTCTCAAGGTGCTTTCCAAGAACCCCAACGGCTTCTTCCTCATGCTGGAAGCCGGTCTGGTGGATAAGTACACGCATCCGCTCGACTGGGAACGCGCCATTTACGACACCATCATGTTCGACAAGGTGGTGGCGCAGGCCCAGGCCTTCTGCGACGCCAACCCCGACACGCTGCTCATCGTCACCGGCGACCACACCCACGCCCTCAGCATCATAGGAACCGTGGACGACAATCTGCCCGGCGAACTCATGCGCGACAAGGTGGGCATTTACGGCGCGGCCGGCTATCCCAACTACAAGGATGCGGACGGAGACGGCTACCCCGACGACGTGAACGTTTCCAAGCGTCTTGCCGCCTTCATCGGCAACTATCCCGACCACTACGAAACCTATCGCCCCAAGCTGGACGGCCCCTTCGTTCCGGCCGTGAAGGATGAAAACGGCCATTACATCGCCAACGCGGCCTACAAGGACATTCCCGGAGCGCAGTTCGTTCCGGGCAACCTGCCCCGTACCGAATCCACGGGCGTGCACGCCATCGACGACCTGGTGGTGGGCGCAAGAGGCCCGAACGCCGATCAGATTCACGGCTTCATGAACAGCACGGAAATCTTCCGCATCATGGCCGAGGCCATGGCTCTCGGCAAGTGATGCAGCATGCGGAAAGGGGGCATGTGCTCCCTTTCCATGACAGGCAGGCGCTCCGAATGTTCGGGGCGCCTTTTGCAGAACCGGCGGATGCCAGCTTTTCCGTAAAAAGGGCGAGTTTCACATCTGTCCGGCTGTTTTTGAAACCTTTCGCAACGGAAGAGAATATGAAAATCTGGCTGACCGTTCTGCTCTGTCTTTTGCTCGGCGTGCAGGCGGCGCACGCGGAAACGGAAAACCGCCTCGACTTCGACGGACTCTACAGCGGAGGCGGCGCCCTGGGACTGCGCTTTTCCGACAAGGTGCTGTCGTCTGACGGCAGGCGCATAGTCATACGCGGATTCATGGCTCCGCCGCTGAAGGCGGATGCGGATTTCTTCGTGCTGACCCGGGAGCCCGTGGCGCTCTGTCCTTTCTGTCAGTCCGACTCCGACTGGCCGGACAACATTCTGGTGGTGTACCTTTCGAAGAAGCAGCGTTTCGTGCAGAACAACACCGTCATAGAAGTGGAAGGCACTCTGGAAGTCGGCTCATGGACCGATGAGAAAACCGGCTTTGTGAGCCAGCTCCGTTTGCGCGACGCCACCTTCCATACGCTGTGAGGAATTATGGAAAACGATCTTCATTTGAAAAACATCCGCTACAGCGTTCAGGACGGAAGCGGTACCCGCCGCGTGCTGGACATACCCGATCTTTTTCTTCCCGGCGGCACGCTGGCGGGCATTTACGGCGATTCCGGCTCCGGCAAGACCTCGCTGCTCAACCTGCTCTGCGGACTCATTCTGCCCGATGCATGCCCGGGCAGGGAGCTGCGCTGGGGAAACGACGATCTTCTTTCCATGCCGGAAGGCGCGCGCGATGCCTGGCGCGGACGCCACATAGGCATGATATTTCAGGATTTTCAGCTTTTTCCTCAGCTCAGCGCCATGGAGAACGTGCTTTTGCCCGCCACGTTCCGGTATTTTTCCATTCCTGAAGATTTGAAGGACAGAGCGCGGGACATGCTCAAGAGGCTCGGCATACGCCGGACGGACGTGCCTGCGGGCGTGTTTTCCCGCGGCGAGCAGCAGCGCGTGGCCATGGCCCGCGCCGTGCTTTTCCGTCCCTCCGTGCTGCTTGCCGACGAACCGACGGCCAGCCTTGATCGCAGCAACGCCCAGCTCGTCACCGACGAACTTGTGGATCTTGTGCGCTCCGAAGGCTGCACGCTTATCGTGGTCACCCATGAGCAGGTGCTGCACGGCAGAATGGACAGGCGTTACCGTTTGGAGCGCGGACGCCTGCTTGCCGGTCTGGAAGAGGATCTGAAAAGAAAATAGAGAGGCGGGCAGGGGGCAGGTTCCCCTGTCACGCGTCGTCTTGTTTCCGGCCGCTGTCCGTCTTCTGGAAGCCGCTGTTTCGGCAGAAGACAGCTCCCCATTGCCGAAACAAGGAAAAGGCGCCGCTCATGCCCGGCAGAAGGGGAAGGCAGGGGCGCGGCGTTCTTCTTTTCGCAGAAGAGAGGCCGCCTTCATGCCGGGGCGTACAGACGCGCGGCCTTCCGCCGGGGAAAGGCGGCTATGGACGGAATGTTCCTTCCGTTCGGGATGCCTCAACGATTATTGCTCGTAAGGATGGTTGTATGAATCCTTTTCTTTTTCTGCGCGGCGAGTTCCGCCGTTCCTTCGGCGGAGCCCTGGCCCTGGCGCTGGTGCTGGCCTTTGCCGGAAGCCTGAGTCCGGCCGTATCCATGCTGGAGCGCTCCGTACGCTCGGGCATGGCGCAGTCGGCCGATGCGTTCGATCTGCTTGTGGGCGCAAAGGGCAGCGCCGTGGATCTCGTGCTCGGCGCGGTGTATCTCCGTCCCGAGCCGCTTTCCCTTCTGCCGTACGGCACTCTGGAAGAGGTGAAGGCTCACGGCGGCATACGCTGGGCCGCGCCGCTGGCCTTCGGCGATCGCTGGAAGAATTATCCCCTGGCGGGCACGTCTTCGGAACTCGTGACCCTGGGCGGCAAGCGTCCTCTGGCCTCGGGAAGAATGTTTCTGAACGACGGCGAGGCCGTGGTCGGCGCGGGCGTGCCTTTGAAGGAGGGCGACAGCTTTTCTCCGAGTCACGGCAGCGTGGCCGAGGCCGCGCTCGACGGTGAGGGCAAAAGCGCCCATGCCCATGACCGCAGCTTCCGCGTGGTGGGAAAAATGCCCGCTACGGGTACGCCGTGGGACAGAGTTGTGGCGGTGCCCATAGAGGCGCTCTGGAACATGCATGACTCCGGCGCAGGCACGGGCCGCTGCTCCGCGGTGGTGGTGAAACCCGTGACCGTGGCCGATGCCTACCGGCTGCGCAGCGCCTTGAACACGCCCGACAAGCAGGCCGTGTTTTCCGGCGAGGTGCTTACCCGGCTTTTCGGCACGCTTGAGCAGATGCACGACGTCATGATGCTGCTTGCCTTCGGCGCGCAGGCGGCGGCGCTGGCGGCTGCGCTTGTATCCGGATTTTTTGCCGTGGCCATGCGGGTGAAGGCTCTGGCTCTTCTGCGGGCTCTCGGTGCGTCGCACGGCTTTCTTGCCGTGAGCGTGTGGCTCATGGTGTCGGGCGTTCTTTTGGCGGGCAGTGCGCTTGGTCTCGGGCTCGGCTGCATCATGGCCTCGGCGGCAAGCTCCTGGATTCAGGCGGAAACGGGCGTGGCTCTTACGGTGAGCCTGTCGGCCAGGGAATGTCTTACGGCGCTTCTGGCCGCAGGATGCGGATGTCTTGCCGCTTTTCTGCCCGCATGGTTCGCCTGCCGCAAAACGGCCGGTGAGCTGCTGCGCTCGGCCTAGGGAAATGTTTCTTCGGAAGAGCTTTCCATACCCGTTTTCCCCGGCGGCAAACTCGCATTGCGCGCCGATTTGGCATGCGGCATTTTCCCCGGCCTCTGTTCTACGGGACAAGAAGGAAGAGGAGGGTCTTCTTGGGGAGAGGGACATTCTGAAAAGGAAAAGAAAGACAACGTATGGCGGGCCTGCGCGGCGCGAGGGATATCCGCGTGAGCAGACAGGCGGATGCGCCGCTTCGCCCGTCCGGCCGCAGCCGTAACGACATGGGTGACCGGCCTCATCAAGCGGGGGCAGGCCCTGTGCGGCCGTAAAAAAAGGGGGCTTTTAGCCCCCTTTTCCTGTTAAGGCCTTTAGGCAGTTGAGGGAGCGGAAGCGACCGAAACAGAAAACCACCCGCTAAGCGGGTGGAACACAAAACGGTTATACCTAAAAAAACACCTTTTCGATAAGACGGAGTTGTTCAGGC
>CALUPL010000023.1 GCA_944322635.1 uncultured Mailhella sp. | reverse complement strand
GGCTCGGGTCCGATAACGCGCAGGAACGTGGAGGGGTTGAACGTGCCCGCACCGCATTCCAGATCCACCGGCTGCACCACGGCGCAGCCCTGTCTGGCCCAGTAATCCTGCAAGGTCAGAATAACATCCTGAAAATTCATGTAGTTCTCCTGAAATTCGCCAATGGAGCCATTGGCCTTGCTTCCCATGCGCGAGGCGCACGGAAAACTTTTCCCTGTCCGCCCATGCCGCGCCACTATACGGACTTGAAGCGGCCGTTGCCCCATTCAAGCCCGAGATGATATCGCACAAAAGCGTCGATAAGGCGCGCGGCCTGCCTTGCTCCTTCCGGCGAAGGCTGCAGCCTGCCCCATGACTCCGGTGAGTATTCCTTCACTTTCCCCAGTACGTCAAGAGCTTCCTGCTCCAGAGGCAAGCTCATGTCGCCCGGGCGGCTGCAGGAAGAGCAGCAAACCGAGCCTTCCCCCACCAGAAAATGTACCAGCTTCTCCCCTGCAAGATGTCGACCGCAGCGCGAACAGAGCGCAAGCTCCGGCGAGTAGCCCTGCTCCGCCGCCAGCCGGAACCTGAACAGCACCGGCATGACCGCAGGCACGTACTCCTCTTTCTCCAGAAGCGCCAGCATGCCCCGCATGAGCTCAAAGCTGGCTCCCGCGTTGTCCGGTGGCACGCCCATGGCTTCCAGAAAACGCACGCAGTTTGCGGCCATACCCTGTCTGCGCCAGTCCCGGCGAAGCCTGTCCGGACCAGCCAGAAGCGTGGCCTCTCCCAGGTTGAGAAAACGCCCATCCCTGGAATAGGACGCACTGACTCGAAGGATATTAAACACATCGAGACATCCGGCAAAACGTCTCCGACTTCGACTTCCGCCGAAGGCAAAGGCCGTCACCAGCCCTTTTTCCCGGGCCAGAAGGCGCACCCAGAGGTCGGTTTCCCTGAATTTCCCGACGCGAAGCACCAGAGCATCGTCCGACCACTGAAGCATGGCAAGTTTCCGTACCGGACAAAAAGGCGAAGGGAGGAACGCTTCCGCGCTCCGCCCTTCGGAAAACAACCGGAGGCACATTCCCCCGAAAAAACTGCCTTTCCCAAAACTGCGACCGCAGGCTTCGTCTTGCCTGCCCGCGCCCGCTCTTTTCCCGCGCCGTCCGACATCCGCCCTGCATGCAAGCCAAAGAGTACGGAAATATTCCGTATTCCGCCGTCATGAAGAGATCTCTGCCCGGCTTATTCCACCGAATTTCGGATATGGCCGACCGGCTACTCGGCAGGGGGAAAGCTCATGGTCACCACTCTTGGCGAGGTGGAACGCTCCAGTTCCTTGCCGTCGTACACGACGCGCACGGCTCTGGCGTTTCCGAGACGGATGACGAGAGAGTCGCGGAAGGTCATGGAAAACGTATCACCTCTGCGGAGCGTGCGCTGCTGCTTTTTACCGTCCGGCTCAAAGCCCATCCAGCAGTCGCCGGTGTCGGCTACAACTTCCACCTGATGCATGCCTTCGGGCAAGGCCACGGGGTCCGTCTCCGCAGCAGGTTCAGCGGAAGCAACGGAAGGTTCCGCATTCTGCACGACTGCGGGAGCGCTCTGTACGGCCTGCCCCCCCTGTTCCGGCTGAGACTCCCCGCCGGAAACGGCTGAGGCGGAGTCTTCCGAAGGCACGGGTGTCTCGGCAGCCTGCTGCACGGAGGGCGCACTTTGAACTTCAGGAGCCTGCGGCGCAGGCACGGGAGCCGGAGCGGCATTGCCCCATGTAGGCATGGCCGAGCTTTGTGCGCTTGTTTCGCCGGACACGGAAGAAGAATTCTCGTAGTCCCTGGCGGCAAAAAAATGCAGATAGGCCATGTAAGCGCCGCTAGCAAGTGCCAGAACCAGCACTATCTTGAGCACTCCACCGAGAATGACCGGCAGTATACTCGGCTTCACTGAAGTATAGGTCGTACTTTCTGCAATAACCGGACGGGAAACGTTTTCAAAGCCTTCGAGGCCTTTGAGCCATTCGGTCACCTCTTCTTGGGCAAAGCCCAGCAATACGGCGTATTCCTTAATAAAATGATGCACATATACGGTGCGGGGAAGTCTGTCCGAAGCGTCTTCTATTCCCTGAAGTATGCGCGTAGGAATCTTGAGACGATCGGCAACGTCAGCCACGGTCATATTGCGGCCCTCGCGGGCCTCACGGAGCTTAGCTCCCAGTTCTGCCAGAGTCATAGAGCGCCTCAATTGCGAATGTCGATGAGCGCCTTGTCACGAAGCTGAGCAGTGTACTGCTGAAAACGCTCCTGAAGGCGGGGACGGCGCAGAATCTGCTCGATGCGGCTTGCGGTTTCGGGATCGGGAACAGCATTGCTGTGCTCTACGCCTTCCGCTTCCTCAAAATCGAGCAGGGCGATCTGAGCCTTGTTGGCGTTCATGCTGAGAAGAGGGGACACATCCCCTTTCTTCATGTGCGAAACCTGCTCCATCATGCCGGGAGCCATGTCGGAAAGCGACATAAAACCGAGATCGCCCCCTTCCTGGGCGTTCGGACCGATGGAAACGGCACGCACGGCATCACGGAAGGAAACCTTGCCCGAAGCAATGTCCCGGGCCCACTTCTCCGCGTCGGCATCCACGGGATAGATGAGCATGGCCACCCTCGCGCGACCGGAAGCAAGTCCGGCCATATTCTTGCGATAATAGTCGTTGACTTCATCTTCCGTAACAACGACCTTGTTCACGACGTTTCGGCTCATGAGCTGCTGCGACACGAGCTGAACATACAGCCTGTCGCGGAAAATCTTTTCGGAAACACCTTCCTTGGCCATCTGCTTGAAAAACACGTCGCGACTCAGCTGGCTGTCCTTGACGATGCGGTCTATGGCAGAATCCACATCGGCATCGGAAACCTCTATCTTTTCCTTGGCGGCCTCCTGGAGCAGAATTTTGTCGTTAATCATGCGGTCGAGAACGGCTTTCCGAACCTCGGACACCATTTTGGGATTTTTTGCAGGATCAAGCTTCTGCCCGATGAGTTCGGACTGAAGCTGCTTGTCCAGTTCACGGACGGTGATCATGTCGCCGTTGACGACTGCGGCGATGCGGGAAACAGGAACCGCAAATACCGGCTGTGCGGAAAGAAGCGAAGCCGCACACGCAAGAGATATGAAAAGGGTACGCAAAACAGCACACTCCTGATATTCGGTAAGTTGGTTGTTTATAGCCTGTTTTTGACGCACTGGCAACGTGCCCCCGCGACGACTTCCGCCTCGGTCCAGCGCGTCGTTTCAGCGCCAGCAGCGCGCTTTCATTGAAACATTCAATTCCCGTCGCAACAGATTCCGGCACGGTCGCCGCATAATTTACGTTATTTTATCATCCGGCGTATTTCAGGAAACGGCCGGCGCCCTCAGACGAATGAATGCCCTCGACCTTGCAACGCCCCCCCCAAAAAAAAAACATCTACGACGCGCCGTTCGCAGACGAACTCTGCTGCAGCGTACCGAGAAGGGTGCGCGCTTCATCCAGGCGCTCCGCCAGTTTCTCTCCCTCGCCGAGCGAAAGCTCCAGCGTGGCCGGAGGCTGAAGCCGTATGCGGTCTCTGTGAGCCATGACAAGACGTACGATGTCTTCCGGACGGACCTTTTTCTGTCCGTCGGCCCACGTGACGCGCACCCGATCCGGCAGAATATCCGCCCGGGCCACTCCCAGTTCGTTCACGCGACTTTTGAAAGCCAGCACGGCAAGAAAGTTTTCCAGTGCCTCAGGGAACGGTCCGAATCGGTCGCGAATCTCCATTTCCACATTTTCCCGTGCGGCGGCATCGGGAGCGGAGGAAAGCATTTTATAATACTTGAGCCTTTCGTGTGCGTCCTCCACATACGCATCGGGAATGTGCGCCGGAATGCCGAGATTGATTTCCGTTTCCGTGCGCAGCAGCTCTTCTTCTCCCTTGAGCTTTGCCACGGCGTCTTCCAGCATTTCCAAATACAGGTCGAGACCTACGCGGGCCATATGGCCGGACTGCGCCTCTCCGAGAATGTTGCCCGCACCGCGCAGACGCAGATCTTCCATGGCGACCTGAAACCCGGCGCCAAGATAATCCATTTCCAGAATGATGCGCAGACGCTCCCTGGCAAGACTCGGCAGATGTTCCACGTCCGACACCACAAATACCGCATAGGCCTGTCTGTCGGAACGCCCCACTCTGCCGCGAAGCTGGTAGAGCTGTCCCAGCCCGAACATCTGCGCCTGATCCACAATGAGCGTATTGGCACGGGGAAAATCCAGTCCCGATTCCACAATGGCCGTGCACACGAGCACGTCGAGTTCACCGTGCCAGAACTTGTGCATGGTGTCCTCAAGTTCCTTTTCCGCCATCTGCCCGTGAGCCATGCCTACGCGTGCTTCGGGCACGAGTTCCTTCACCATGGCCGCCGTCTGCGGCAGAGTCTGCACGCGGTTGTGCACGAAAAACACCTGCCCCTGCCTTGCAAGCTCGCGTTCCATGACCTGTCTGAGAGCCCCGCGGTCTCTGTCTATGATGGCCGTGGCCACGGGCTTGCGCTCGGCCGGAGCGGTTTCCAGCACGGAAAGCTCACGTATGCCGGACATCGAAAGCTGAAGCGTTCGGGGAATGGGCGTGGCAGTCAAGGTAAGCACGTCCACGTTCTTTCGGAGAGCCTTCAGCTTTTCCTTGTGGCGCACGCCGAAACGCTGCTCCTCATCAAGAATGAGAAGCCCGAGATTGGGAAGCTGAACATCCTTGGACAACAGCCTGTGCGTGCCTATGAGAATGTCTATCTGACCGCGCGCCGCAGCCTTCAGCGTTTCCGCCTGCCTTGCCCTCGGAACAAAACGGCTGAGCAGTCCCACATTGATGGGAAATCCCGCCATGCGGGAACGAAACGTCTGATAATGTTGTTCGGCAAGCACCGTAGTGGGGCACAAAAGAGCCACCTGCCGCCCGTCGCAGGCCGCACGGAAGGCCGCACGCAGCGCCACTTCCGTCTTGCCGAACCCCACGTCGCCGCACACGAGCCGATCCATGGGCACGGGCTTGTCCATGTCCTGAAACACTTCCTGAATGGCGCGGGCCTGATCGGGAGTTTCGTCGAATCCGAAAGTAGCCTCGAATTCATGGTACATTTCGCCCACGGGAGAATAGGAAAAGCCCTTGGCCACCTTGCGCCACGCATACATCTGCATGAGGTCGGCGGCCACCTTCTCCACGGCCTTGCGTGCCTTTTCGCGGCTGTTCGTCCAGGCCGTGCCGCCCAGACGATCCAGCGCCGGCGGCGGACCGTCGGCCTTGAACTTCTGCACCACGGAAAGACGATCCACCGGCAGATACAGCTTCGCGCCCTCGGCGTATTCCAGCAGAAGATAATCGTTGTCCACGCCGGAGTTGCCCGGACTCATGCGGTGCAGGCCGCCGAAACGCCCCACACCGTAATCGCGGTGAACGAGAAGATCGCCCACGCGCAGATCATCGTACCTGTCCAGCCCCCGGAACGCGCCGGAGGCTACGCGGTGCGAACTCTCAGCCTTGGGCTGAAGAATCTCCTCGCCGAGGACAAGCGTGCCGTCCCATACAAGATCCGCACCCTGCCGGTAGGGAGCCACAACGGCATAAAGGCCGCGCCCTTCGGGATCGTACCGAAGAGAGGGAAGAATGCCGTCCTGTTCCGCCAGCTTGAGGAACTTGCGTCTGCCACGCTCCGAAGCAAAGGCCAGTACCACCTGTCTGTGAGAGGAAGTCCATGCCCTGAGACCTGCTGAAAGCTGCTGCCAGGGCCTGTCCTGTTCCGTCCGCCCGGGAAAAAGCTCTTCAAAACTGTGCAGACTGCGCTCAAGAAGGTCCTCCCCCGCCTGCTCCGTGCCCATGGTCAGCGATTCAGCATAAAGACGCGGACGGCTCTCGAACGACTTTCGAGCGCTGTCCGCATCGCGCACGGCCATGTGCGCAGGCTGCTCGAGACTGGTCTCTTCCGACTGCACGCGAAAATGCTCGCGCCACCGGCGTTCCGTCTCATCCAGGTCTTCGCACACCTCGCGATGCCCCGGCAGGAAGCACACGGTATCCGGAGCGAACCAGTCATCCAGCGAGGAGGACGCAGAGTAAAGACAGCCGGGAAGAAGACGCGCATCTTCCTCCTCCAGAGCGCGCTCAAGAGAAATGCGGGAGCGCTCGCTCAACGTTTCCGCCCGAACACGGGACTTCCAGTAGGCACGCACGCTCTTCTTCCACGTCTCACCGGAAGAAAACGGGGTCACCGGCAAAAGTGTCACCTCATCAAGCTGCCCTACGGATCGCTGCGTGACGAAGTCGAACACGCGCATCTCGTCGATGGTGTCACCGAAAAATTCCAGCCTAAGAGGTTTCTCATAGCCCGGGGGCAGAACGTCCAGAATGTCGCCGCGACGCGCCATGTCGCCAGCATGGGCCACCATGGGTACCCGCTGATACCCCCATTCCACAAGCTGATCCAGCAAAAGCTCGGGGGCCAGATCTTCTCCGCGTCGCACCGTCATGGTTCTGCCGTCCAGAAAGTCCACGGGCGGCAGAAGAGGAATCATGTTGTCCAGAGTGAACACCACGCCCTTTGCCTGCCCCGTGCGCAGGGCATACAGCACGGCAAAGCGCTCGGCCCATCCCTCTCTGCCCAGCGAACGCTCGCTGAACGGAGAAAGAAATACCCACGGCCGCTCCCACACAGGCCTCCCGAACGCGCCGCGGGCTGACACCTCACCGGCATGGGCGTCGGCACGGCCCACGGAAAGTTCCGGAGTGAAAAGCGTGGTCAATCCACGCATGACGGCAAGAGCGTCACGACTGCGCACGGCAATTGCCGCATGGCGGCCGGAGCGCACGGCTTCCACGGCCAGACGGGCCAAGGTGGCCGAACCGGCACGGCACACGGTAAGACCGGCGCTCTCTTCCATCCTACGAAGCAGAGATTCTTTGTCCATGATGAAAAGCGGGAATGAGTAACAGAAAAAAAGCCCCCTGCACAACGGGGGGGATGACTTTTATGATAACAGCAAGCCGTCCGCTTCGCAACAATGCCGTCGTGAGAGACTTGCCTGCACGCACGCCTTTCACCATGCATTTTTGTTATCGTCTTCTCATCCACACCCCAGCCGTGCATCCCCCCCGCCTTTCGCCTTCCAAGTCGCTCACACTCTTCACCCGTGCCGCCTCCTTGCCTTGCCGCAAAAAGTCGGCTACCCTTTTCCCATGAACCACGACAGGCGAATACTTGCCCGCATTTTTTTCGTCATGATGGCGGAACGCCACTGGCGCAGCCATCTTTAAAAAACGCCCGGCCCAGAGTCCGGCGCGTCTTTTCTTACGCCCCCTTTCCCTTGCCATTGCTGAGGCGCAACACGACACGGTCATGTCGGTCTTTGCCCACGGCGTTTCTCTTGTCCGGGGGCAATAAAGCTCTACAGGTTCGGACTCTTCTCCATGACTGATTTCGGCAGCTCAGGCTGCCCCTTTTCCGGCGCTTTCTTCAAGGAACGCCGCCCATTCCGAACAAAAGGAGCACTCTCGTGTCTCTTTCCCTGTCTTTGCGCCCGGTGCTTCTCAATCTGACCGGCAGCGCCATTCTTTCCTTCGGCCTCTACAACATCCATTCCCTTTCCGGCGTGACGGAAGGCGGCATTCTCGGTGCCACTCTGCTTCTGCATCACTGGTTCCACATTTCCCCGGCCTGGTCCGGCCTCGTCATGAACGCCGTCTGCTATCTGATAGGCTGGACACTCATGGGGGCAGGCTTCGTTATCTACTCTCTCGTGGCAGGATGCGGATTTTCACTCTTCTATGCCCTTTTCGAGCTTTTCCCACCCCTGTGGCCGCAGCTTGCACACATGCCGCTTGTAGCCTCCATTCTCGGAGCCTTGTTCGTGGGTGTGGGGGTAGGCCTCTGCGTAAGAACCGGCGGCGCTCCCGGAGGAGACGACGCGCTTGCCATGAGCATTTCCCACGTCACGGGCTGGAACATTCGCTGGCCCTATCTTTTAAGTGATCTCATCGTTCTTCTTCTCTCTCTTTCCTACATCCCTCTTGAACGCATAGGCTACTCTCTGCTTACGGTCGTTCTCTCCGGCCAGATCATCGGCTTCGTGCAGGAAATCGGCGTGAAGGCTGAAGCTGAACAGGCAGACTGATTTCCCCTTTCCCGCGCGGAATCCTTCATCGAATATTGCCCGGCTTGTCCTTCCAAAACGCATCGGCCTCTCTTCAAAAGGCGGTTTTTCCGCGCGAGGTACGCTCGTCTCCGCCCGAACATGAAAAATGTTCATTCTCTTCAGGCTCCCCAAAAGTTCCTCTCTTTCGCCCTCTGCAACCTAAAAAACGTCGAGTCCATTCCGCCCGTCAGCCTCTGAAAAAGAAAAAGGTTCTCCCTCCGTCACCTGCTTCTTGCTTCTAAAGTGGCGGATATTTTCTCTACTTATTTCATTTTATACAAATTCAATTCATAATTCTTGCAAAAAATCACATCAAATAAAGGATAGTTTTTTCATACGTCACAAAAAAAGTTTTTCCTGCAATATAACATCAATCATGTATTCCAGTCTGCCTCACAAAAAAAATGACGACACAAAATCAGGGAATGACTTGACGCGGCGCATAAAAATCATTTTTATCAGAGAAAGCCGTCCGGCCTTTTTTTCACATATACCATTCTTCACTTCCGCAGGAGATTCTCATGATCACGAACTGGCCGCTTGTTTTCTTCACCGTGTTCACGCAGCTCGGCACGGGGCTGGCGCTCTTTGCCTGGTGGAAAGACCATCACGGGGATTCTCCCAGCGCCCGTACCTGGCAGACCGCTGCCGCGAGCTCCATCGTAGCCACGCTTGCCGGACTGCTGGCTTTCGGAGGCGTTTCTTCCGGAAGCATGCTCGTTGCTCAAATAGCTTGTCTTCTGCTGCTGGTCTGCGCCTGCGGAGCACTGAAAGGCTGTTCAGCCTGCGGACTCATTGCATGGATATCCGGCGCCGTGGGCGTCATGGCCGAGGCCGTGTCCGCCGTTCCCGGCGAACTTTTCTCCACTTCCGGCCTGTTCCCTCTCGTGCTTTTCCCGCTCTGCACCATCATTCTCGGAGCCGTTTTTTCACAGCTCAAGCAGATGGGCGAGCCGGACGATCCTGCCGTGCGTTACGGCCGCTTCTACATTCCCCTGCGCATCTGCCTGTGGATCATGCTCGTCATCACGGCCATTGCTCCCTGCCTGGCATGGGATGATCCGTTCATGAGAAAATCCGCCATCATATGGATGCAGACCCAGCTGTACTGGATGGGCGTCATTTTCAGCGGCGTGGTCATAGGCCTTTCCCACATGGGACGCATCACCCTGCTCGTTCAGGCCATTGTGGCCATAGTCAGCATCATCGGTCTGCGCACGGCCTTTTATGCCGACGGAGTTCACGGCATCATCGACATGAGCACCCTCTATATGCACTGATGCCGAAATTTTCCTCGAACGCGGGACTTGACAAGCCATGGCGCTTAGTGTAGCTATGTCCCCGTTGCGTATAACACTGCGCTTCATTGCGCGGAGAGATGTCCGAGTCGGCCGAAGGAGCTCGCCTGCTAAGCGAGTATACGGGCATAAACCTGTATCGAGGGTTCAAATCCCTCTCTCTCCGCCACGACAAAGTCTCAGAAAGCCCTATAAG
>CALUPL010000022.1 GCA_944322635.1 uncultured Mailhella sp. | reverse complement strand
CCATGTAGTCGTAGGCGGTGGGGAGGTTCTTGCCGGCCGGGGTGAGGAACATGAAGTTGTTGCCGAAGTAGTCCATGGACGTGTTGATGTTGCGGCAGCGGCACACGTCTTCGGGCAGGGGCTGGGATTCGATGGAGAAGGTCTTCTTTTCGCCGGTGGACAGTTCCACGGTCACGCGGGTGGCCACGCCTTCGTAGAGGCCGATGACCGGAATGAAGTGATCGGTGCCTTCGGGGAAGGTGTGAACGATGTTTTCACGGTCGTTGCGCTTGCCGTGGATGGTCATGGTGGCGGAGGCGGGCTTTTCGCTCTTGAAGAGGATCAGCGCGCAGAGCGGATTGATGAAGTAGGGGTTGACCAGAACATGGGCGTTTTCGAGCGTGGGCTTTTCCGCTTCAAAGGCGGCAAGGAATTCCTTCTCGGCGCGATTCTGGCGAGTAATGAGGTGATCGTTGTAGGTGTGCATCACTTTACTGCTCATGACTGGACTCCTTTCGGCGTTCTACGTGTTGAATGTGCGGAAGTTAGGCTTTGAGCTTTTCGATTTCCTGAACGATGGCGGGCTTCTGCTTGAGGCCTTCGAGGCGGGAGACTTCCACGCCGTCCTTCATGAAGAGCATGGTGGGGAATCCCTTCACGCCGCAGCGTTCCTTGAGATCCTGGTTGGCGTCGAAGTCCACGGTGAAGATGCGGAAGTCGGGATCGTTCTTGCTGATGTCCTTGAGAACGAAGGAAAGCATTTTGCAGGGGCCGCAGGTCTTGGAATAGAATTCCACCAGCATGACGCCGGACTTGTCCATGCTGTCGTAGGCTGCGGTATCGATTTCCGTGATCATGGGATGACTCCTTGAAGATGATGTTTTTCGTTTTGCGGGGCTTCTGCCGAAAAGAGGAAACTATCCTCTCAGCTTTTCAACATACTTGGAAGCGGAGTTGGCGGCAATGGCGCCGTCGCCGCAGGCCGTGGCCACCTGGCGCAGGCCCTTTACGATGATGTCGCCGGCCGCGAAGATGCCGGGACGGGACGTGGCCATGGCGGCGTCGGTCACGATGCAGCCGGTGCGGTCGAGAATGCCGAGATCGGCGCAGAAGGAGGCGGTGGGTTCGAGACCTATGTATTCGAACACGCCGTCGCAGGACACGGTGCGTTCCGTGGCGTCTTCCTTCGTGGACTTGAAGCGCACGCCTTCAAGCTTGCCTTCGCCCAGAAATTCCAGCACGTCCTGGTAGGGATAGATGGTCACGTTGGGCATGGCGCGCAGCTTGTCGCAGGCAATGGGGTCGGCCGTGAGATCGAACATCGTCACTATGGTGAGCCTGTTCACGATGCCGGCGAGATAGATGGATTCTTCCACGGCGGAATTGCCGCCGCCTATGACCACCACGTCCTTGCCGCGATACTGGGCGCCGTCGCATATGGCGCACCAGCTGATGCCCGCGCCGGTGAACGTTTCCTCGCCGGGAATGTGCAGACGGCGGGGACGGGTGCCGGTGGCGATGATGACGGCGGAGGCTTCGTACACGGTGTCGTCTTCAAGGCAGACGACCTTCTTCACGTCGCCCTCGTCCACGATGGCGGTCACGGTCTTGTAGTCGAATTCCGCGCCCACTTCTTGGGAGTGTTCGAACATCTTGATGGCCAGTTCCGCGCCGTTGATGGTGCCGAAACCGGTGTAGTTGGCTATTTCGTTGGTGTTGATGATCTGGCCGCCGGGGGCGAGCTTGTCGAGCACCAGGGTCTTCATGTTGGCGCGCACGGCGTAGATGGAAGCCGTAAGACCGGCGGGGCCGCCGCCCACGATGATGACGTCATACTTGTTCATGGAAGTCTCCTTGGTCATGTTGGCTTTCCTCGCGGGGAAAGCGTTTGGTCGGGGGATGACGGTGAATTTCTGCTTGGTCGGACGGGGTTAGAAAATGAGCATGGCGACGGGAATGCCGATAACGATGACCACGCCCGCGATGAGCAGCGAGGCGGTAACGCTGTAGGTCACGATTTCCCGGGGAGAAAGCCACTGGGTATTGCCGAAGAGCATGGCGGCAAACGGCGAGGCCGCGGGAGTGCAGGCCGCAATGAGCACGGCGAAGATGAAGCAGGCCATGAGGGGACCGGCGTTCATGCCGAAGGCGTTGCACATGGCAAGCAGCACGGGCGTGAGCACGAGGCCGAGCACCACGGAGTTGCAGAAGTTGGTGCAGGATATGCCGAGCAGAACCACGGCGATGCACAGGGGCACGTAGCCGAAGCCGGAAAGCGCGCCGCGCAGCATGTATTCCATGAACACGGTGACGTTGGTGCCCTTGCCGGTCATGGCGTCGCCGAGCAGCATGGCCACGGCAATGAGCAGGAATATGCGCCAGGGGTAGGCCACGGCGGTTTCGCTGATGTCGGCAATGGGCTTGCCGTGCAGATGCACGAAGCCCACGAGGAACAGGGCGACGAGAGGCGCAAGCAGGGAGTTGTGGGCCAGGAAGGCGCCGACGGCGTTGTCCTTGCCGATGATGCCGGGCAGCAGAATCCAGCAGGCAAACAGGGCAAAGGCAATGAGCACGCCCTTCTGATAGCCGGTCATGGGCTTGAGCGGCTCCTTGCGCAGCACTTCGGGATCGAGCCGGAGCAGGGGGGAGACATCCACGCGGAAGACGAAGCGCATGAGCAGCATGAGTCCGGCAATGGACGTGAGGGATATGATGAGGGCAAAGCAGAAATAGGAAGCGGCGGGCAGCGCGGGCACGTTCATGCCGGGATTGCTGGCGGCCATGCTCCACACGTTGCCGAGCAGCAGGAAGGCTCCGGTCTTGAACGGGTCGGAGGCGAAGGAGAGCAGCGCCATGATGATGATATAGACAAGCATGATGGACACGTATCTGTCGCCGCGCTTATACCCCACCTGATCGAATATGCTGTACATGACGGGCCAGATGAGGAAGCAGATGGAGGTCTGTTCGAAGAAGGCCAGAAAATAGGTGGTGACGAGAATGACGCCGGTGAACACCCAGGGGCGGCCGATGATGAAGTTGCGGCGCAGTATCCACTGGGAGAGCCAGGAGGAAACGTTGCTTTTGATGAGGGCCGTGGCAAAGCACAGGGTGAAGAAGATCATGACCACCATGGGGTTGCCGAGGAAGGAGTTCAGCACCTTGGCCGCAGGCGTGAAGCCGCTGAAGGCGAGCATGAGCACGCCGAGAAAGCAGGGCCAGAGCGTATCAACGAAGGTCCACAGATAGACCACGCCGAGGAAGATCATGGCATTGACCATGCCCATGCGGGTGATGGTGATGACGGCACTTCCGTCCACGACGGGAAAGCCTGCCGCGACAAGCGCGTCGTTGACGGGAACGGACATGGAAGGACAGGGCAGAAAGTACCCCAGAAACATGAGTCCTATGCCTATGACGGTATGGACCATGGTGGAGAGAGGAAGTGCTTTTGCGGACATGCAACCTCCAGCTGGCGAGCCGGGAAAGACCTGAGAGGAAACGGGAAGGGTGGTCGGAAGGCGGAGGGGATTCCTTGCACCCGGACTTTTACGGATGCTGGTTAACATAGGGCGACGGCGGACAAAAAAAACTAGTCTAAGCTAGCTTTTGAGAAATTTTTTGCTTTTGTCGGAAAAAGAAGGCTTCACGGCCGCTGCAAAGCGGGCATAAAGGACGCGGACACGGGCATTCCGATCAGTTTTTTCAGGGAATTGTGAGGAAAAGGCCGCAATGCGGAAAAGGTCGCGTTTTTTTTCGTGACAAAAAAAGTTTTTTCCGTCGTCGGGGCCTCGTGCGCTCCTGAGAAGGGGAAAGAAACGGAAACACGCCGGGATGGAAGGAAAATTTCCGGCGTGCAGTGCTTTGCGGGGCGGCGTGCGTAAGGCGGCCTCGGAGAGAATGCGGGGGAGAGGCAACAGAAGGTCGGAGACGTCGAGGAATTTTCTGACGACGCGGATGCCGTTTCAGGAAAACGGGAACAAGGTACGGCCGTTCCGGCGCGCCGATGCCCGTAGAGCGGTCGGAAGCGGCATCGACGAGGGGAAGGCGCGGGGAGGAATGCCGTTGGTCGGAAGCCGTTGTCTTTCGAATGCCCGCCGTGACGTCCGGGGAACGGCGTCGAGCCTTCGTGTCCGCGAGTCGTGCTTCGTGCGGAGCCTCAGGCGTGGGGAATCTTTTCCTCCAAAACGTGCGCGGGAGCGTTGCGGTAGGAAATCTGGCTGAGCTGGGAGGCAAGCTTCATGAGCTCGTCGGGATTCTTCACGAAGGTGATGCCGTGGTCTCTGCCCAGTATGCCTTCCTTGCGCAGCGACTGGAATATCTTGGTCACGGTCATCACGTGCATGGAAAGATGTCCGGCTATTTCCGTGTGCGTGAGGTAGCGGGGCAGGGCGTGGGGAGGCTTTTTTTCCATGAACACGGAAAGCATGCGGCATACCCGCACCGTTGCGGAAAGCGTGGTGTTGTTCACGGACTGCACGATGATTTTCATGAGGTTGCCGGCCAGACCGAGAATGAGCAGACTTTTCAGGGGCTCCTCGTCCATGTGCTTCATGAATTCGCCGTGCTCCATGGAGATGAGCCGGCAGTGCGTTTTGGTGCACATGACGAGGGACTCGTTGTAGAGCAGAAAGTCGAAGGCTTCGTGAGGAATGGAGTAGGCCTGATTGACGGAGGGAATGAAGCTCAGAAGGTCGCCGGGATGAAAGTAGATGAGGGAATGCGCGCCGCCGACGGCGGACACGGCGGTGAGAGTCACGGCGCCTTCGAGCAGATAATACACTCTGTCCACGCGGAGTTTCGTGCCGCGGGGAACGGTGATTTCCCTGCTGAATCCCAGCAGATGCCTCCGGCAGTTTTCAATCTCGGAAAGGCCGTTTCTGGCGACGTGACCGGACGACGGCCCGAAGGAACTGGTCGTCCCCGGGGAAATGTTCTTCGTGTCGTTTTTCATGATGCCGTGCCCTTCTGCAGCGTCTCTGACGTTGCATGACGTTCAAAGCCGTGCCGTCGCGTAGGCGGAAAAAATGCCTTTTTGAGTCTGACGCGTCCTTTATGCGTGGGTTTCGGAGCCGTGTCCGGACTTCGGGCTTGAATTGCATCGACCTTGGAAAAATATTTCATCGGCAAAGGTCTCTGTCAATCCGTTTTGCGGTCGGATCGAAAAAGCCTTGTGGTCGTTTTTCCGCCGCAGGGCTGAAGCGCGCCTTTTGTCGGACTTCGTGCCGCAGGGGGCGGGAACGTTCCCTGGGACTCGTCCATCTGCGGGCATGAAAAAAGGCGGCCCCCGCAAGGGAAGGACCGCCTCTCATGCGCGTTTCGGGAGTATCAGGCGTCGTTGCCCCAGGCTTCTATGCCGCGCCGGTCGATGAGCTTTTCGGGATGGAACACGGGGTCGGCCACGCCGGCCTTTTTCTGGTCCCGATAGTCTTTGAGCGCCATGAAGGCGTTGCGTCCGAGCAGAGCGATGGCCACGAGGTTGACTATGGCCATGAGCGCCATGAACAGGTCGGCGAGGTTCCATACGAAAGGCAGCTCCGCCACGGAGCCGAAGGCCACCATGGCCACCACGAGAATGCGGAAGATGAGCAGATATACGGGCTTCGTGCTGAAAAACTGAATGTTGCTCTCGCCGTAGTAGTAGTTTCCGGCAATGGAGCTGAAGGCGAACATGAACACCATGACGGAAAGAAGTACGCCCGCAAAGCTGCCGAGCTGGCTTGTGAGGGCGAGCTGCACAAGTTCGATGCCGGTTTTGCCGGAGTCGGCGTAACCGTCGAAGAGAAGCACGATGCAGGCCGAAGCCGTGCATACCAGCAGAGTATCCACGAACACGCCGAGGGCCTGCACGAGGCCCTGCTTCACGGGGTGGGAAACGAAGGCCGTGGCCGCCGCGTTGGGCACGGAACCCATGCCTGCCTCGTTGGAAAAGAGTCCGCGCTTGGCACCGGTGAGAATGGCCGCGCCTATGCCGCCCACGGCCGCATCGGGCGAAAAGGCCTGGGACACTATGGTGACCAGCATGGCGGGAATGTGCGTGATGTTCATGAGCACGATGACGAGCGCGAGAAGCAGGTACAGCGAGGCCATGATGGGTACGAGCCAGCTGCTGAGGCTGGCTATGCGCTTGAGTCCGCCGAAGATGACGATTCCCGAAAGCACGGTGACAAAAGCACCGGCCACGGCGCGGTTGAGTCCGAATGTGGCGTTCAGGGAAAGGGAAATGGTGTTGGACTGCACGGAGTTGAAGCAGAGGCCGAAGGTCACGGAAATGAGCACGGCAAAGAGCGCGGCGGCCTTGCTGCTTCCCAGGCAGTTGCGGATGTAGTAGGCCGGGCCTCCGCGGAAGCCGAAGGTCTTGGGGTCGCGCACCTTGTAGATCTGGGCGAGGGTGCTTTCCGTGAAGCCGGAGGCCGCGCCTATGACGGCTATGACCCACATCCAGAAAATGGCGCCGGGGCCGCCCACCATGATGGCTATGGCAATGCCTGCAATGTTGCCCACGCCCACGCGCGAGGCCGTGCTGATGCAGAAGGCCTGAAAGGAACTTATGTGGGCGTGTCCGCCGTCGTGACTGACGCCCTCCTTCAGCAGCCGGATCATTTCCCGGAACATTCTGAGCTGGACGAACCCTGTTTTAAAGGAGAACCACAGCCCCAGGGCTATGAGCATGACGACAAGGACATAGGACCACAGGATATCGTTGGAGAAGGCGATTATTCTTTCAAGAAACTCCATGCGCAGGCCTCTTTTCTGAAGGTGTGTGATGAAGATAATTCGTTCGATAATTCACGATGAAAGGGAAAAAGTCAACCTCTCCGCCGTTCGTGGCCGCCGGAGAGGTTCATGCGTTCTTTGGGAGAGGGAATCGTCGTTCAGAGAGCCATGACGAGGGTGCCGGCGGCAATGAGCGCGCCTCCCACGGCCACCTTCAGGGTAAGCTCTTCGTGCAGAAAGATCATCGCCATGATTATGGTGAATATGATGCTCGTCTTGTCTATGGGGGCGACCTTGGAAACGTCGCCTATCTGCAGTGCCTTGAAGTAGCACAGCCACGACGCTCCCGTAGCGAGTCCCGAAAGCACGAGAAACACCCATGTCTTCGTGCTTATTTCCGTAAGGCTGACTTTGGCTCCGGTGAGGTACACCATGCCCATGGCCATGAAGAAGACCACCAGCGTGCGGATGGCGGTGCCGAGGTTGGAATCCACGCCTTCAATGCCCACCTTGGCGAGAATGGACGTGAGGGCCGCGAACACTGCGGACAGAAGAGCAAGAATGAGCCACATGTTTTTCGATGTCCTTTGCATGGGAAAAACCATGAAAAAAAGGGCCGGGAGAACCGGCCCGCAAAAGGGTCTGGAATGTCGGAAAGACGTTAGCGCAGAACGGCCTGTTCTTTCAAGCGTCCGTTTCGGAACAGGTCTCGGGCGCTCTGGTAGTCGGCCGCGGCCCTGTCCGTGAGGTTTGCCGCACGCTCCCCGGCAAGAGCAGGGCCGACAATGTCGGGGAAGGTCCAGGCGTCGGCCCTGTTTTTCCGCACGGGTTCCAGCGTTGCAAGGGAGTCGGGCGTGAGCCTGCCCAGAATCTGATAGGTGCTTATCCAGGCGCGGCCTTCTTCCGGCTTCATGCGCAGAACGCTGCGTCCGAAGAATCCCGAGCGGTACGACCAGCCGAGAAGATCGAAAAGCGTGGGGGGAATGTCGGCCTGACTGCACAGCGTGTCCACGGCGGCGGGGGCGATGCGGCCCGGGCAGTAGAAAAGAGCCGGAATGTGGTAGCGTTCGGGCGGCAGGTCGGTGTGACCGGCCGCGCTTGAGGTATGGTCGCCGGAAATGACGAATACGGTGTTGCGGAACCAGGTTTTTGTGGATGCCTCCCGGAGAAAGGCTCCTATGGCGTAGTCGGTGTAGGCCACCGCGCCCTTGCGTCCGGAGCCGGAAGGAATGCTCACCTTGCCGTCGGGGTAGGTAAAGGGCCGGTGATTCGAGGTGGTGAGCACGAACTGGTAGAAGGGACGGTTTTTCCGAAAGCTTTCGTCCGCGTCGCGGATGGCTGCGTGGAAAAGGTCTTCGTCGCACACGCCCCAGGCGTTGGTGAAGGTGATCTCTTCGCGGGGAATGTCGGAACGATCGACAATGCGGAAGCCGTTGCCGGCGAAAAAGGCGTTCATGTTGTCGAAGTAGCCGAAGCCGCCGTAAATGAAGGCCGTGTCGTATCCTTTCTCCCGGAACACGGAACCTGTGGAAAAAAGTCCTTCGCAGCCGGGGCGGCGCACGATGGAGGAACCCGGAGTCGGCGGCAGGGAAAGGGTGAGGGCTTCAATGCCGCGCACGGTCCGGGTGCCCGTGGCCATGAGCCTGGTAAGCTGAAGGCTTTCTCCGGCCACGGCGTTGAGGTTCGGCGTGTTTTCTCCGAGAAGATCGCTGCCCAGACTTTCCACCACTATCTGAATGACGTTGGGCTTCCATTCCGGCCGCATGGAGCGAACGTCGCGCCGCCACTCGTCGTTGTTTTCGGAAACGAAGCGGGTTCCCTCTTCCTTGAGTTCCTCCCTGAGGAGGCTGTTTGCACGGGCCTCATCGATGACCGGATAGAATTCGCGGTAGTCGAGTTCATTGTTCCGGTAGGCGGAAAACAGCGACCACACGCCGTTGGCGGAAAGTTCGCGCTCCACTCTGTCCTGCGGGGCGAGAGGCGAGTAGAGAAAGGCCGCGCAGGTCATGACGAAGCACACGGCAAGAAGACGCGGGGAGCGCGGCGCGGGCAGGGAGATGCGCTTCCAGAAAGGCCGCAGCAGAAGCAGGGTGACGACGACCGCGCTTGCGCCCACGGCGGAGAGCAGAGGAATGACGGGATAGGACTCCGCAATGTTTCGCATGACTTCCGTGGTATAGATGAGATAGTCCACGGCAATGAAATTGAATCGGCTGGAAAATTCGTCCCAGAACAGCGTTTCAGCCACGGCTCCGAAAAGGAAGGCGCAGGCGTACGCCCAGAACGTTGCGGAGGCTATGATGCGTCCCGCGCGTCCGCCCCAGAGCCTTTTTTTCAGCAGCAGAACGAGCATGAGAGGAAGGGTGAGCAGAAAGTAGGGGAACAGGTCGTTGACGGCCCCCCGCAGATAGATGCCCGTGACGGTGGGCCAGTCAAGCGGACTCTGCAGAGAACGATGGGCCATGATGAGCAACACGGTTCGTACAACGGCGTTCACTGTGAGCCAGAGCAGCAGAAGAAGGCCGAGAAAACAGCCCCGGGCGTTTTTGAAGCGAATCATGCAATGCACTCCTCGGATATGAATGTCGGCCCAACTATAGACAGAATCGGAACGGCAGACATTATATCCGGTGTAACAAAGCGTAACGACCGCAAAAGCGAAAACTCACCTTCAATAAATTATACGATAACGAGGGAAGTATGATGTTGATTTTTGAGAAAGTGTGATGATTTTTTCGGAAGTGTAACGGAATGTAACAGATATATTGGAAAAATATTCATGGTTGTGATAAATTTTTTACATGGAAATTTTCTTCATTATGTAACGAAGCGTAACAGGCCTGTCTCCTCCGTTGCCGTGGTGCCGCAAGGAATGGTAAGGGAAAAGGATTACGGCCCGAAACGCCGTTCTGCCCCGGAGGGGCTGTTTTCGATGCCGCGCAAGCTCTTTTGCGGCGTCTTTTGCACAGGCGGAGACGATCATGGTTGAGATATTGATTATTGACGACGACAAGGAACTTTGCACCCTGCTGGAAGATTATTTCCGGCCGGAGGACATTGTATGCCGTTTTTCTCATGACGGGCGTTCGGGGCTTGCCGTCATGAGGGAAAGAAAGCCGGACCTTGTCATTCTCGACGTCATGCTGCCGGAAAAGAACGGCTTTGAGGTGCTCAGGGAAATGCGTCGGGATGCGCAGCTCAAAAAGCTGCCTGTGATCATGCTCACGGCCCGGGGGGATGCCAGCGACATGGTGCGCGGACTCGACCTCGGAGCGGACGATTATCTGCCCAAGCCCTTCAATCCCCGGGAGCTTCTTTCCCGCATACGGGCGGTGATGCGCCGCTCACGTCCCGAACCCGGCGAAGGCGAAGGCGATCTTCGCCTGGACGACGGCGCCATGAAGGCCTGGAAGGGGAGCGAGGAAGTTTCGTTGAGCGGTCAGGAATACCGGGTTCTGCGGGCGCTTCTGGCTTCGCCGGGCAAGGTGGTTTCACGCGATGAGCTGAGCCGTTCCGTGTTCGGACGCGACGCCATGCCCATGGAAAGGGGACTGGACATGCAGATAAGCCGCGTGCGGCGCAAGCTCGGCCCCTACGCCGACGGCTCGGAGCGCATACGCAGCATTCGAGGTGCAGGATACATGTACGTCGTTCATAAGGAAGAGCGCTCATGAGGGGACTTTTCGGACGGATCGCAGAGTTCTGGACGTCGCAGCCGCTGTTCCGGAAAATCTATATTTACGGCATATTGTTCATAGGCTCGTTTGCCATGCTCGGCGAATTCGGCGAGTATGTGGCCGGAGACATGCTTCAGAGCGACGGTCAGGAATTTTCCTCCTCGCAGGAGGTGGTTCTCTGGGTCGTGTTCACGTTCATCGTGGCGGCTCTGGAAGCCTTTGTGCTCATAAGTTTTTTAAAAAGGGTCATCGGTCATTTCACGTCTGTCATTCATCGACTTGCGGCCGGAGATCAGTCGGCGCGCATAGGGCCGGAAATGGCGGACAGAAACGACGAGCTCGGTCTTCTGGCCCGGGCCTTCAATTCCATGGCCGAGCAGCGCGCACAGGAAAGCGCGCGGGAAAAGGAGCTGCTTGCCGCCGTTTCTCACGAACTGCGTTCTCCTCTCACGCGGCTTTCCGTGTCTGTGGAGCTTCTGCGAAGAGAAAACGTGCCTCCGGAATTTCTGGACAGACTCAGCCTTGAAACGGAGCGCATGGAATCGCTCATAAGCAGCATTCTGGAATATTCCCGCATGGAGGCGGGCATTCAGGCCTTCGGTCCGCTGGACATGGCCGCGCTGGTCCGCGAGGTGGTGGACGACGTGCGCTTTGAGGGCAGCGTTCGCGGCTGCGAGGTGGAGGACCATGAACCGGAAACCCTGCCTCTGTTCGGCAATGCCGAAATGCTGCGTCGCGCCGTGGAAAACGTGCTCAGAAACGCGCTTCGCTACACGCCGGACGACGGAAAAATAACGGTGCGTCTTTCCCCGGAGCACGGCAGATGCCGCTTGAGCGTGGAGGACAACGGACCCGGCGTGCCCGAGAGCGCGCTGAAGCAGATTTTTCGTCCTTTCTTCCGCGTGGACGCCTCGCGTCAGCGGGCGAGCGGAGGCACGGGCATGGGGCTTTCCATTTCCGAAAGTGCGGTGCGCGCGCATAACGGCCGCATATGGGCGGAAAACAGAAGGGAGGGCGGTCTCATGGTGGTCATGGAACTGCCTGTCGAGCAGGGGCTGGACAACGCATGAGTCTTTCCGGCCGGTCGGCCTTTCGACAGAGCGTCGTCTGTCTTCTTCTCATGGCGGCGACGGTGCTTCTGGAAAGCGTCACCGATATCGACATGATCGTACAGCGTTGCTGGTACCATGCGGCAAGCGGGCTTTGGAGCATTGATCCCGCCCTGCATCAGGCCTGGCGCTGGCTTTTTTACGACGGCGCCAAAAGGTTCGTTGTGGTTGTCGGCGTCACGTCTGCGGGGCTGGCTTTTGCCGGGTACGTTTCCGGCCGGAGAGACTGGCTGCGCGCAGGGCTTCTCATGGCGCTTTCCTGTGCGGCCACGCCTCTTCTTGTTTCCACTCTCAAGGCCGTTACCGGAATTTACTGCCCGCGTCAGCTGACGGAGTTCGGCGGAAAGGCATCCTACAGACATCTGCTTCCGCTTGCGGTCGGTCTTTCCGGCGGACGCTGCTTTCCCGGCGGCCACGCCTCCGGAGGCTTTGCGCTCACCATGCTGTTTTTCTGTGTGTCCGGCCGAGGCGCGCGGTGCGCAGCACTTGTCGTCACCATGGCCGTCGGCTGGACCATGGGACTTTATCAGATGATGCGCGGCGAGCATTTTTTGTCTCATACGGTCATGAGCATGCTGCTTGCCTGGCAGATGAATGTTCTTCTCGTTCTCTTCGTGGATCGGGCTGTCCTGCCCGCGTGGCGGAGAAAACGTCCGTGAAGGGGCACATGATGCGTGGCGTCTGTTCCCTGAGGCGACGGAAACGGTGACTTGCGGCGGCAAGCTGCCTTCGCCGGCCTGTTCGTTTCAGCCGGCGGCCAGATGCGAGGTGAGTTTCTCCATTTCCCTGTGGAAGCAGAAGTTCAGAAAGGCGTGTGCCTGCGGTGAGAGGTGTTTGTGTTCCCGTATGAGCAGCCCGTACTTCACCTCCTCGAAAATGGCGCTCAGAGAATAGGAGACGAGTCCTTCCGGCTGGATGGAGTCGAAGATGAATTTTTCCATGACGCCGACGCCTTCGCCCTGGCTGATGTACTTCAGCATGATGTCGTAGTAGGGCACGCGGATGAACGGTTTGAACGGACAGTGCTTTTTTTCAAAGAACTTGTCCACGTTCTTGTGTATCTGGCAGTTTTCCGTGAATCCGAGCAGCGGAAGGCGGAGGAATTCCTCCTCGGTGATGGGGGAGGATATGTCGAGTTCAAGATCCTTTCTTGCCACGAGAATCATTTCCGTGGAAAAGATATGAAAGAATTTAAGAGTCTCGGCATAATTGCTGTTGTAGGCCAGCACTCCGAAATCCACTTCGTTGGAGGAGACGAGATGCGTAAGCATGGAGTGCATGCCGGTATTGAGAGTGAAGCTTACTTTCTGATATTTTTTGCGGAACTGTGAAATGTAGTCGGGCAGAAAGCAGGTTGCTATCTGATTGAGGCAGGCTATGCTTATGTTGCCGTATATTTCCGTATCGCTGGTGTCGGAAAGCTTCTGGATGTCGCTGACCAGTTCAAGAAGGGTAATGGCCTTGTTGTAGAGCTTTTTGCCTTCTTCCGTAAGAATCATGGTGTTGTTGGTTCTGTTGAACAGCGGAACGTTGAGAAGCGTTTCCAGCTTTTTGAGCTGAATGCTCAGCGTGGACTGGCTTCGATTCATGGCCCGTGCGGCAAGCGTCATGCTTCGGTTTTCGGCAATGTAGTAGAAACAGCGTATCCACTGTATGAAGTCGCCGTTTATTTCATCAAACATTCACTCCTCCCCTTGAAGGATGATTTTGGCGATGAGCCTTTGAGTTCCAGTATCCTTCTGGCATTCTTCCAGGTGATTTTTTCCCATATTTCTGGGGTGAATCCCTGCTTTTTGTAGAAGTCCACGCATCCTTCCATGGGAAGTGTCGGATGGGCGCTGCCGAAAAGGAACTGATCCTGAAGAAACGTGCGTGCTGCCAGCAGATAGTCCTGACTGCCGGGCAGCCCCATGGAATATATGTCGGGAGAGATATGGACGTTAGGCTTGCGGAGAGCGACCTGTATGATTTCCATGGCGTGAGGCCAGCAGGCATGGGGCGTGACTATGGTAAGATGGGGAAAGTCCGTGGCCACGGTGTCTATGCGGCCGGGATGCGTATAGGAAATGTGCGCATTGCCGAAGTCTCCCGACATGATCATGACCGGAATGTGCGCGGCCTGTGCCATTTCATAGAGCGGGTAAATGCGCCTGTCGTCGGCGTAGAGGGGAAAGGAGTAGGTGAAGAGTGGTTCTATGTTGAGTCCGGCAAAGGGGCCGTTCAGCACTTCCCGTTCGATGACGCGTGCCGCGGCATCGTAGTCCAGCAGATCGACGCCTGCGAAACCTTCGAATCGTCCCGGCCAGCGTTCCATGAGCTGCCGCATGGTATCGCAGCTTACGTTGCCGAAGACGGCACTTACTCTTCCGGGCATGACGGCCGTGGATATGCCGGCCCTGTCCATTTCCTCAAGAAAGAGCGTCATGGAACGCTGCTTTGCCGATTCCGCCTGCCACATGCCGAGCCTGCGCGACATGGCAGCGTTGCGTTCGAGATTGTACTGGGCGCTGTTGAGAAAATCTCCGAAAGGTGGGCGGAGTCTGAAGTCGATGATCATGGCGTTCTCCTCAGACGGTACGCTTCAGCAAAGGAAGCTTACGAATAAAAAGAAGGGAAATCAAGCAGTTGAGGAAAATTATACCGAGGGCGAAACTGTGAGGGAGCCCATGGGAGCTTTCGTTCATGACGGTATAGACGCCTCCGTAGAGATACTGCAGAAGCGAGGACCATACGGGAAAGGTCATGTTGATTATGCCCACGGCCGTTCCCGTCATGGATGAGGGGTAGCTGTCCTTCATGATGGCGTAGGTGACCGGTCCGGTGGCCGAGGCCGTACCGGAAAAAACAGCTGCGGCCAGCGTGGTCAGCCAGGGACTGAGTTTGGGGCCGAAAGCTACCAGAACGAGGAGAGAGACCGCGCATACGAGCGTGCAGCCGATGAGAAGCCGCTTTCTGTCGCGGACGACGGAGTCGGCCAGCCATCCGAGCAGGAGAAAGGCCGCCATGACGCCGAGGGAAATGACGGACATGGCCGTGCTTGCCGCCGACTGACTGAGGCCGCAGCCCTGCATGAGGTAGGGGCCCCACCACAGTGTGGTCATGCAGTAGGCGGAGCCTACGAGCATCATGTACCAGATGCCGAGGGTTCGGAAGACGGGAGACCTGAAGACCGTGACGGCTCCCTTCATGAGGGCGCGCAGATCCGTGCGGGCGCAGGAAGGGGCGGCCGCATTCCTTCGGCCGGGAATGCAGAGACAGACGAGCACGGCCAGAAGAAGGCTGAACGCGCCGAAGACCGCCATGGTGAGCCGCCAGCCCATGATGCTGCTCAGAAAATAGACCGGAGGCGCGGCGAGAATGCCGCCAATGCCGGCCATGCTGAAGATGACGGCGCTCGAGCGCACGAACAGTTCGGGAGGACACCATACGGCAAGAACGGTGATGAGCGGTACCGTGACCGCGGCTCCGGTACCCACGACGAAGCGGGCGACGAAGGCTCCGTTCATGGAATGGGTGGCGGCAAAGGCCATGGTGCCCGCGCCCGAGAGCAGGCAGAGCAGTATGAGCGTGTTTTTCCCTCCGAACAGGTCGGCCAGCATGCCGGAAGGAAGCTGCATGAGACCGTAGGCCAGCATGGCGGCGCTGCTGAACAGGCCCAGTTCACCTGCGGAAATATGAAAGTCTGCCATGAGATCCATGGACAGAATGGTCGGAGTCACTCTGTGGAAGTAGCTCATGATATAAACAAGGGCACATATGGTGAACAGGAGGGCGAAGCGAAGATTTCGTCTCATGGCAGTCTCCGGCAGGAGATTTTCCCCTTCCCGTCTTTCCGGCGGGAAGGGGAAACGGGGGGGGTTAGAGTCTGTCCGCCAGGGCGAAAGACTCGTGGATGGCGTCGATGAGCTTTCCTACCTGCCGGCAGTCGCCCACGGCGTGGAAGGGCATGCCCGCCGAGGCGAGATCCGCGCACAGGCAGTTCACGCTTCTGTAGCCTATGGCCATGACCAGCGTGTCGAACCCGGTCAGGGTCTTTTCCGTGTAGGGCGTTTTTATGAGGACATTGCCCTTTTCGTCGATGGACTTGAGTTCCGTGCCGGTCCACATGTGCACGTGGTATCCGTTCAGGCGCTGCAGCAGCCAGCGCTTGTTGCTGGCCTGCATGTCGGCGGCGACTTCCGGACGCATTTCCACTATGGTGACGCTGCACCCTCTGGAGGCGAGCCACTCCGAGCACTCGCAGCCTATGAGACCGCCTCCGAGAACAAGCACGTTTTTGCCCGGGGCGCATTTTTCCGAAAGAATGTCGGCCGCGCTGTGCACCAGAGGATTGTCCTGACAGAATCTGGGCATGACGGGGGCGCTGCCCGTGGCCACTATGATGTCGTCCGGCGAGAGAGCCTTCAGCTTTTCGACCGTGGCGCGTTCGCCGAGGCGCACCGTGATGTTGTCGCTCTGCCCTATCATGTGGCGGAAGTAGTTCAGCACGCCGAACAGGTCTTCCTTGAAGGGCGGCAGGGCGGCGAGCTTCAGAAGTCCGCCGAGAGTGTCCTGTTCCTCAAAGAGCGTGACGTGATGTCCCCGTTCCGCGGCATGGAGCGCGGCCTGCATTCCGGCCGGACCGCCGCCGGCAACGGCTATGTTCCTGGGTTCGGACACCTTTTGAGGATGATAGGGATACACGCCCTCGAAGCCCGTGCGGGGGTTGAAGGCGCAGCGCACATCCAGAGCTTTGCGGGTACGCCCCACGCACGCCTCGTTGCACGATACGCAGGGCAGCACTTCGCTGTCTCTGTGCTGCTGCACCTTGAGGGGAAAGTAGGGATCGGCCAGAAGTCCGCGGCCGAGGGCCACCATATCGACCTTGTCGTCTTCGACCACGCGCCGGGCAAGTTCGGGAACGCCGAGTCGGCTTACGGCAATGACGGGAACTCTTCGGCCCACGGCTTCCCGTATGGCGCTGGCGTTGGGAACGTTCCAGCCGTGCGGCATGTGGGCAAGAGGAATGTCGATGTCGGCTTCGGGGATGCCGGCCGTGATGTTGAGCAGATCGGCCCCGGCATCCACAAGTGCCCTGGCGATGACCTTGGTGTCTTCCACGGTCATGCCTCCGGGTACGCCTTCAAGCGCGCTGAGGCGGTAGCCTATGGGGAAGTCCGGACCCACGGCTTCGCGCACGGCCCTGAGCACTTCCAGGGCGAAGCGCATTCTTTTTTCCGGCGTTCCCCCCCATTCGTCCGTGCGGTGATTGGTAAGGGGGGAAAGGAACTGCGTGATGAGATAGCCGTGCGCCCCGTGTATTTCCACGGCGTCGAATCCGGCCCGTCTGGCACGCCGTGCCGCGTCGGCATATTTTTGTATGATGGCCCGGATTTCCTCTTCGTCGAGAATCATGCTCTCGTCGGGGGGAGTCATGCCCGGCACCCAGGATACGAGCCGTACGGGCCGTTTCGTTACGTCGGGCAAAGCCACTCTGCCGCGATGAAGAAGTTGTATGGATATTCTGGCGCCCGCGGCGTGTACTCTTTCCACGAGCTTCGAAAGACCGTGAACGTGAATGTCGTCGCATATGGCGAGCCCGCGCAGGGAATTGCGTCCTTCCCAGTCGACGCAGCTCGTTTCAACAATGATGAGTCCCGTGCCGCCCCGGGCTCTTTCCTCATAGTAGCGGATGAGCCGTTCGGTCACTTCTCCGTTTCGTGCGGCGTAGCTGGTGTTCAGCGGGGAAAGCACAAGACGGTTTTTTACCGTCATTCCATGGATGGTGATGGGAGAGAACAAGGTTGTCATGGCAGATCCTTTGTGAAGGGAGCTTCCTCAGGCTCCGTGCTGAATGCCCAGGAGTTTTGCCGCATTGTCGTAAAAGATCTTCTGCTGCACTTCCGCACGCAGATGCGTCCGGTAGAAGTCCACGGCATCCTTGTGTCCCACATGGGGATAGCCGGTGGCGAAGAGGAATCTGTCCTGCAGGAAGTAGTTTGCCGCCATGAGGTAGTCGTTCATGCCGGGCATGTTGAACATGATGAAGTCGGGGCACAGCACGACGTTGGAGTGGCGGTGAGCCAGATAGATGTTCTGCGTGACCCAGGGCCATCCTCCGTGGGCGCTCACGATGGTGAGGCGGGGAAAGTCTCTTGCCACGTCGTCCAGCAGCGCCGGGGAGGTGAAGGAGATGTCCGGCCCGCAGGCAGCGGCGGTCATGATGGACACGAAGATGTTTTTTTCCTGGCAGGCGTCGTAGAGGGGATAGAGTTTCTTGTCGTTGGCGTGCAGAGGTTCGGGCAGCATGCCGGGTTCGAAGCCTACGCCGGAGAGCGGACCGTTGACCACGAATCTATCCAGCATTTCGAGGGAGCCCGGAATATCGGAAGGATCGAGAACGGCCGTGCCCCGGAAGAGTCCGCCGGACGATGAGACGATGGAGGCCGTTTCCTCGTTGGATACGCTGCCTTTGGCGGCAAGTCTGGCGGGAATGACGCCGCAGACCACGTCGTTTTCCCTCATTTCCTCAAAGAGCATTTCAGGGGAGGTCCGGCCGACGGATTCCGCCTGGGTAAAGCCGATGCGTCTGGTGCCGGCAGCCATTTTTTCGGTGTTGCCGTAGGCCGAGGCGAGATACTGGCCCATGGGAGGGCGCATTCTGAAGTCGATGATCACGGGAATGTCCTTTGGTTTGCGGGGAAATCAGAAGAGCAGGCCCTGCGGAGTGGCGACGTGGAGCAGGCCGTTGAAGCATGCCCACTGGGCGAAGACGACGATGACGGTGACGCCGAGGAACTTCATGAGGTTCTTGGCCGACAGGGCGTACTTGGCGCCTCTGGCCGAGTAGATGAGCATGATCATCATGATGACCGTCATGGAGGCGTAGAATCCGAGAGAGCTCATGAGAAAATAGCCGGCCACGCAGAGAGCCATGTAGAACAGGGCTTCGCGCGTTGTGGTGGCGTTGACCAGGGTGATCTTGCCGTCGGTGATTTCATCGGCAGGAGCAATCAGAATCTGTACGAGAATGACGACGCAGAGCAGAAGCATGACGCTGAACACGACCTGCGGAAATACCCGGCTGTCGCCTGTGAGCTTGCCGCATTCATTCAGGAAGATGAGCGTGACGCCGGTAAGCACGAGCAGCACCCAGAAGTCGAAACGGCGGAGATTGTTCAGGGAGAATTTCTGCGCGCAGGTTTCTATGCGGCATTCGCGTCTGGCCTTGATGTATCTCCAGAGGGGAATGCACAGCACGGCGACGTTGAGCATGAACAGGAAGAAGGCGAGGGGGGTGAATATCAGCAGATCCCATACGGAATCAAGGGCGTTGGCGCGCATGAGCGTCGTGCCGAGGGATTCTTCGATCATGCTGCCGAGCACGAGGCCGAGGGCGATGGCCGCCGGGGGAATCTTTGCCTTGGTGAGCACGTAGGCCGCAATGCCGCCCAGAACCATGACGAGCACGTCGAAGCCGCTGTTGCGCAGAGCGTAGGCGCCGATGAAGGAAAGGGTGAGCACGCTCGGGATGATGTAGAGCTTGGGCACCACGAGAATCTTGGAGGAGAGCCGGGCCAGCAGATATCCTATGGGAATGATGCCGAAGTTGACCACGATCATGGCGGCAATGAAGGCGAAGGCTATGTCGGCGTTCTGTTCCATCATCTGGGGGCCGGGCTGAAGCCCCTGAGCCACGAGACCCGCCACGAGAACGGCCGCACCGGCGCTGCCGGGGATGCCGAGGGACATGAGGGGCACGAGCGCGCCGCCCACGCTGGCGTTGTTGGAGGATTCGGGCACGAGCACGCCGTCGATGTCGCCGGAGCCGAAGCGTTCGGGATGCTTGTCCCAGCGCTTGGCTTCGTTGTAGGCCATAATGGAGGCTATGTTGCTGCCTGCGCCGGGAAGAATGCCCACAAGCGTGCCTATGGTGCAGGAGAGCAGCATCATTTTCGTGCGCTGGAACATACGGCGGAACGGCATCCAGAACGCGCCGGGATTGTGCTTGAAGGCGGCTATGAACTGTTCTCTGTCCTCAAGAAGAATGATCATCTGACAGAAGGAGAACAGACTGATCATGAGAATGACCATGTCGAGTCCCTGCACGAGGGGAAAGTAGCCGAAGGTGAACCGGGGCACGCCGGTGTTCACGTCAAGGCCTATGGTGCTGAGCGCAAGACCGAGGGCTGCGCCGAGAAGTCCCTTGAACAGGTTGCCGGGAAAGAGGGAAGAGAGCGTGGTGAGCCCGAAGATGGAAAGCCAGAAGAATGATTCCGAGCCGAACTTGAGAGCCATTTCGGAGAGCGGCTTGAAGAAGAGAAGCAGCACGAGGCCGCCGAATATGCCGCCGTACACCGAGCCCCACAGGGCGGAATAGAGAGCCTCTTCGGCCTGTCCTTTCTTGGTGAGCTTGTACCCGTCGAAGGTTGTGGCAAAGGAGCCGGGCTGACCGGGGGTGTTGATGAGAATGGAGGCGTTTGCGCCGCCGTAGGTAGATCCCGCAAACACGGCGCCGAGGGAAATGAGAGCCGTATCCGCAGGCATGGTGAAGGTGAAGGGAACGAACAGGGCGATGGCGGTGACCACGGATATGCCGGGGAGCATGCCGCCTATGATGCCCACGGTGAGTCCCACCACCATCATGAGCAGGTTGAACGGCGTGAAGCATGCCAAGAGACCGTTGAAAAAGTATCCTAGGATGTCCAGATCCATGAGTGACTCCGGGAGAGACTTTCTGAAAGGAACCAGACGGGAGACTGTCTGGAAAGAAGGGAAGGGCCGGCCGCATGGCCGGCCCCGGTCGGACTCAGCCGTTGATTTCCTTGTTCAGCTGCATGGCCTGATCGGCCTGGGGCTGAAAGTCGTTGAACATCTGCCGGAACTGTGCTCCGTCAACCCATATGACGGACATGCCGTTGGGAGCATATCGTTCGGCAATGCCGGGCTTGGAGTAGATGCGTTTGAAGCCTTCCTCGAGGCGCGCCTTCACGTCGGCAGGGAGTCCCTTGGGGGCGGCAAAGCCGCGTCCTATGAAGCCGGTGATGTCGTAGCCAAGCTCTTTCAGCGTGGGAACGTCGGGCAGGTTGGGATCGCGTTTCTCGGCGGCGACGGCAAGGATATTGAGTTTGGAAGCGGAGCTCATGGCCGTGCCCTTGGTGGCGAAGAGCGCCTGAATGTGTCCGCCGAGCAGGGCGGGAACGGCCTTGGGACCTCCGTTGAAGGTGACGATGTTGAAGGGAATGCCGGCCTTTTTGAGCAGCAGGGCGGGAATGTGCGACGGACCGAGGGATTCCACCGCGCCGAGCGTGAGCTTGTTGGGATTGGCCTTTGCCTTTTCGGCCAGCTGTTCCAGCGATGTGATGCCGCTTTCCTTGCTTGTGACGAGAAAGCTGTCGTCACGTACGGGCATGCAGATGAGGTCGAACTGATCCAGTTCGTACTGTCCGGAACCCTGGAGCTTGTTCATGAGCAGATGAGGGTAGGAAACGGCGGCTATGGTGTAGCCGTCGGGCCGCTCGGCGGCAATGGCGCTGTAGCCGATGGCGCCGTTGGCGCCCGGCTTGTAAACAAAGGAAAGAGGCTGGCCGAATTCTTCGGCGAAGTCCTTTTCAATGACGCGGACGGCAATGTCTCCGCCGCCGCCGGGCGAGAAGGGAATGATGACGGTAACGGGCTTGTTGGGGTAATCAGACGCCGCGGCATGATGCAGAGGGCAGAGGGCCAGGGCTGCCAGAAGGGACAATCCGATGAGTTTCTTCATGAGAGGCTCCTTTTATAGTTCTGTCCGCTCGGAAATGCAGGTTTGCAAAGAAGTGCCTTGGGCGGGAAGATGCGGGAATTTCGGTTCAGATTTCCAGCAGTTCCGCAGCGTTGTAGTAGAGGGTGTTCCACAGGGCGTCCTGGGTGAAGGGCAGCTTCTTCCATTCTGCCACGGTCTGGGCCAGAGACTGGAGCGGATAGCTGCTGGCGAAAAGCACGTTGCGCTTGAGCCAGGTGTTGGCGGCCTGCACTATTTCCAGATGGAGGGGCATGTGCGTGTACATGTAGCTGTCGGGCACGAGGTAGATGTTCCGTGAAAGGGCCGCGGCGCAAAGAGCTCCGGCGGTGTTGGGCCAGCAGGCGTGAGGCACGGCTATCTTCAGTCTGGGAAAACGCAGGGACACGCGGTTGATGGAAAGAGGATCGCAGTAGCTCATGTCGGGTCCGATGAGTCCGCTGGAGGCTACGGATGCGATGAGATGACGTTCCTGACAGACTTCATAGATGGGATCGATGCGCGGATCGTCGGCGTGCATGGCCAGAAATCCCGGATCCATGCTGATGCCGCGGAATCCCTGATCGGCGCAGCGGGAAACTTCATCGGCGGCGTCGCTTTTCGAAGGATCTATGCCTGCAAAGGCGATGAAGCGGTCGGGAAACTTTTCGGCAAGTTCCAGAGAGTCTTCGTTCTTCACGGGGTCCGCTTCTATCTTGTCGTTGACGCGCGGCATGACGACCGACATGCCTATTCCGGCGGCGGACATTTCCGTCATGAATTCATCCATGGACTGATGCAGGGCGGAGGGATTGAGTTCACGGCATCTGGTGAGGAAGGTCTCGCTTTCCAGGCTGTGCTGAGGCTTTGTGGCCTTGAACTGGCGCATGTTCAGAAAGCTCTTGAAGGGAGGACGGCAGCGAAAGTCGATGATCATGGCAATACTCCGGGAAGTAAGGGATTCAGTCGCCGATATAGGGTTCGCGATACATGCGGGCCGCGCCGTAGGTCTGGCGGGTGGGGGTAATGCGTATTTCGTTGACGGTGAGCCGTTCGGGGGTGTTCACCGCCCACCATACGGTGTCCGCGATGTCGGAAGGCTGGATGGGATCGAGGTTTTCAAAGCGCTTGGCGGCCTTTTCCACGTCTCCCTTCATGCGGGCCAGAGGAAATTCCGTCTGCGTGACGGAAGGAATGATGCAGGTGGTGCGTATGGGCGTGCCAACCAGGTCTTCCCGCAGATCGTAGGTGAGCAGCTGAACAAAGGCCTTGCTGGCCGAATAGACGTTTGTTCCGGGATTGGGCCATGTGGCGGAATAGGACCCCATGGTCACGACATGGCCGTGTCCGCGCTGTACCATGCCGGGAATGACGGCACGACAGCAGTAAAGCACGCCGTTGATGTTGGTTTTCACCATGGTTTCCAGGTCATCCATGTCGGCTTCGTGCACGGGCTTGCCGGCAAGAGAAATGCCTGCGTTATTGAACAGAACGTCAATGGCGGAAAATTCTGCGGGGAGATTGGAGAAGTTTTCAAATACGGCATCTCTGTCACTTACATCGAAGGCAAGAGGAAGAAAGGCGTCTCCCATATGATTGTGGAGTTCATCAAGACGGTCTTTTCTTCTGCCCGTACCTATGACCTTCCATCCTTTTGCTGCAAAAAGGAGAGCCGTAGCCTTGCCTATGCCGGAAGTAACGCCAGTAATGCAGATGACGTGACTCATGGAGACCTCCATAGAAATTTGGTGTTGTATAGAAAATGCCAGATACTATATAACTTGTGAAATTTATATTTTTTATTGGGCTATTGAGAAACATCATAACCTTCGGGAGCCGGTGAAGGGGCGGCAGGCAGGACAGAATAAGACGGCGGCAAAGTCAGGGAAGACGAGGTTCGTTCTTGAAACGACGGGGCAGGTCGGCTAGCGTAGGGGAGGCGCACAGAAAAATCATGCGCCCTACCTTGAAGCATCGGGAGACGACACATGAAAAAGGTGATTCTCGTTTATTTTTCTCCTACCGGAAACACGAGAAAGACTCTGGAAGCCATGGCAGCACCTTTCGGCGGTGCGGCCGACGTGGTGGATCTGACGGTGACGGACGCCCCCGTACGTACGTTTGACGAAGACGACGTGGTTATTTTCGGCACCCCCGTGTACGGCGGCCGCATACCTTCCGTGGCCCGCGCCCGGCTTGCCGGTCTGAAGGGCAGAGGCACCCGCTGCATAGTGGCGGTCACCTACGGCAACCGGCACTATGACGATGCGCTGCTGGAACTGGCGGATCTTGCGAAGGAGCAGGGCTTTGCCGTCACAGGTGCGGCGGCCCTTGTGGGGCGCCATACCTTCGGCGAAATTCAGACGGAACGCCCCGACGAGAACGATCTTGCCGCAGACAGGGAATTTGCCGTGCGCGCTCTTTCCGGCGAAGCGCATGAGTTCGTCATTCCCGGCAACCGTCCCTACCGCGACGGCGGCAGCGGGGGCAAGTTCCGCCCGCTCACCTCGGAAGCGTGCGTGCACTGCGGACTTTGCGTGAAGGCGTGCCCCGTGCATGCCATAGCGGACGACTGCGTCACCATAGCCGACACCTGCCTGTCCTGCTTCCGCTGCATACGCAACTGCCCCAAGGGCGCGAAGAACATGGATACCGAGGCCTATCGTTCCTTTGCCGTGGCGTTCACCGAAAAGCTGAAGGCAAGAAGGGAGAACGAATACTACTGCTGACAGGCTGCTTCGTCGCTTTTTCATGAAGCACCGGCGTAGTATTGCCAAAACAAAAAGCCCCCGTTGCAGGGGGCTTTTTGTTTCCGGGCTTTTCGCTTGGGGAAGAGACGTGCGGAAGATTTGAATTTTCCCGAACGCCTCTTTCCGGAAAGAAGAGAACAAAAACTGTCGCAGTGCCGTTTCAGCCCTCAAGTCTGATTTCCAGCTCTTCCAGAATATGCCTGAGCAGGCCGGTTACGCTGAAGGCCGTGCCCGTTTCCGCGTACAGGGATGACGCCGTGCCCGCAAGTTCCGGCGGCAGAGCGTCGGAAGGAACGTTCACGTTGACGCCTATGCCCACCACGGACCACTGCATGTCGCTGTTGTGAAACATGCTTTCCACCAGTATGCCCGTCACCTTGCGGTTGTTGAGAAAAAGATCGTTGGGCAGGCGTTTTTCCAGCGTGATGCCGCAGCATTTTTTTACGCCCTCCGCCACGGCATCCATGGCAAGCCGCGGCATTTCCCCCAGTCGCTCCGGCGCAAGATGCGGTTTCGTGAGCACGGAAAAGCACAGGCTTCCCGGCAGGTTCAGCCAGCGGTGTCCGCGGCTGCCCCGGCCCTCGTTCTGCCTTCTGGCCACAACTACCAGTCCTTCCGGGCCTCCCTGCATGGCCTCCAGGGCGGCCACCTGATTGGTGGAACCCGTTTCCTTCAGCCAGAGCCATTTCGTCTGGCCGAGCACCTTCGTGCGGAGCTGCTTTCGTATGTCGTTCCCCGCCCAGGGGTCGGCCCTCGATATGAGCCGGTATCCCTTGCGGGGAACCGATTCTATGATGTTTCCTTCCTCGCGCAGGCTCATGACGTGCTTGCTCACGGCCGCCCGGCTTATGCCGAAGCTGCGTGAAAGCGCCTCCCCGGAAAGCCAGTCGTCCGAACCGTTCTGCGCCAGCGCGTCCAGAATGCGGTCCCGCATGGGAATTTCACTTTTCGTCATGCCTGCCTCTCATGGTGAATCTGTTGATTGTCAACCGTATTTGTGTAATTTTTAAGTTGACATTAAAAAGCATGCGGCTACAAGAAGGAATCCCCATCACTTTTTTCAGGAACATGACATGGATACCCTTCTTGCCGACATTCTTCACCGTCTTTCAACGTCCGAAAACGGCCCGCTTCTTTCGCGCAGCGAGGCGGAGGAATTTCTTCGTCTGCCTTCGTCGAGTACGCTCGACATGCTGTCCGTGGCCGGAGCGGTGCGCGCCGCGCGCGCCCCTGCCTTCTTCAACTGCGGCATACTGAACGCCAAGTCCGGCCGCTGTCCGGAAAACTGCGCGTTCTGCGCTCAGTCAGCACATCATGAAACGGGCGCTCCTGTCTATCCCTTTGTGAGCACGGACGTCATATTGCAGAAGGCGGCCGAGGCGGCAGAGCACGGCGTCAGACGTTTCAGCCTTGTGGTAAGCGGAACCATGCTGGACGAGAAGGATGTGGAGCCGCTGTGCCGGGCGGTGGAGCGCATCATTGCGGAAACGGGCATGAGCGTATGCGGTTCTCTCGGCATACTCACGCCGGAGAGGGCGGCCTGCTACAGGGAGGCGGGCATGACGCGCTATCATCACAATCTGGAAACGGCGGAAAGCTTTTTTCCTCACATCTGCACCACGCACGCCTACGCGAGGGACTTGGAAAGCCTGCGCGCGGCACGCGCGGCGGGCATGGAAGTGTGTTCCGGCGGCATCATCGGACTCGGCGAGAGCCTTGAGCAGCGGGTGGAACTGGCCTGGACTCTGGCCGAGATGGGCGTGGATTCCGTTCCCCTGAATTTTCTGAACGCCATTGCCGGAACCCGCCTTGAGCACATGCCCCGCCTTGCGCCGGAAGAAGCGCTCCGCACCGTTGCGCTTTTCCGCATTCTGCATCCCGGCAGGGACATTCTCATTGCCGGAGGGCGCAGCCATGTGCTCGGCGAGTGGCAGAGCTGGCTGTACGCGGCGGGCGCAAACGGCATGATGATAGGCGACTATCTGACCACTTCCGGCGAGGCCTTCGAGGCCGATCTCGCCATGATGCGTACGCTGGGCGTGGTGAAATGAGCGCGTTTTTCGTGACCGGCACGGATACCGACGCGGGCAAGACCACGGTGACGGCGGGCCTTTTGCGCGTCTTTGCCTCCATGGGAGTTCCTGCACTCGGCGTAAAGCCCGTGCAGACGGGCTGCACCGATGGGGCGGAAGGCCCGGAAGCCCCCGATGTGGAGCTGTGGAAGAAGGCCGGAGGTCGCGGCAGGGTTCTTCACTCCTTCAGGGTGCCCTGTTCGCCGCATCTTGCGGCGCGCATGGAAGGTGCAACGCTGCGCGTCGAGAGCGTGGCGCGGGACTGCCGGCGTGCTGCGGCGGAAAATGGCGTGACGCTCTTTGAAGGGGCGGGCGGTTTGCATGTGCCTTTGAATGACGAGGAGAGCATGCTTGACCTCATGCGCGCGCTTCGCCTGCCCGTGCTTTTGGTGGTAGCCAACAGACTGGGCTGTCTCAATCACGCCGTGCTTTCTCTGGATGCTCTGGAAAACGCCGGGCTTACGGCGGCGGGCATGATTCTCTGCCGAACCGTGCCGTCTTCCCGTACGGATGCGGGCACGAGTGCGGAAGCGGAGACGCTCATTCTTGCCGACAACGCCGAAAGTCTTGCCCGGGAGGGGAAGAAGCGAGGCGTGCCGCTTCTGGCGGACATTCCCTACATGGAGGGTTTTTCTTGTTCGGATAAAGCCATGTGGGACAAGCTGACCGCCATGCTTGAGCCTGCGGCCCGGCATCTGACCGCGTTCGGCAGGAACGATTCCCGCGGCGGGGAACTTCTTGCCTTCGACAGGGCGCATCTGTGGCATCCATACACCTCGGCCATGCATCCTCTGCCCGTGCGGGAAGTGACGGGTGCCTGCGGGGCGAAGATTTTTCTGCGCGACGGCACGGCGCTTGTGGACGGCATGTCGTCGTGGTGGTGCCGGGTGCACGGCTACGGCAATGCGCATCTTGTGCGGGCCGTGCAGAAGCAGGCGGCCAGGCTTTCGCACGTCATGTTCGGCGGGCTTACCCATGAGCCTGCGGTGGAGCTTTGCCGACGGCTCATGCGCCTTCTGCCGCAGGGGCTGGAGCACGTTTTTCTTGCCGATTCCGGTTCCGTGGCCGTGGAAGCGGCCATGAAGATGGCCGTGCAGTTCTGGCAGTCCGCAGGACAGGGGGAGAAAAGTCGTTTCGTGGCGCTTCGCGGCGCGTATCACGGCGATACGCTGGGAGCCATGTCGCTGTGCGATCCGGTCACGGGCATGCATTCGCTTTTTTCCGGCGTACTGCCGAAGCAGATTTTTGTGGAACGCCCCTCCTGCCGCTTCGACGCTCCCTTTAACGAAGCCGCGTTTGCGCCCATGGAAAGCACGCTGCGCGCCCATGCGGCGGAGACGGCGGCCGTGGTGGTCGAGCCGGTGGTGCAGGGCGCGGGAGGCATGTGGTTCTATCATCCCGAGTACCTGCGCCGTCTGCGCGCGTTGTGCGACGAGCTCGACATACTGCTCATGGCCGACGAGATAGCCACGGGCTTCGGACGCACGGGGCGCATGTTTGCCTGTGACTTTGCAGGCGTGACGCCCGACATCATGTGCGTGGGAAAGGCGCTCACCGGAGGCATGATGACGCTTTCCGCCGTGGCGGCCACGCGGCGCGTGGCCGAAACCATATCCGGCGCGGATGAGGCGCACGGAGGAGGACTGTTCATGCACGGACCTACCTTCATGGGCAATCCGCTTGCCTGTGCCGCGGCCTGCGCAAGTCTCGACGAGCTTGTTGCTTCGCCCTGGCAGGAGCGCGTGCGTCATATTGAGGCGGCTCTGAAGTCGGGCCTTGCGCCCTGCCGGAACGCGGAGGGCGTGAACGATGTGCGCGTTCTCGGGGCCATAGGCGTGGTGGAAATGAAAAAAGGCGTGAACGTGGAGGCGTGGCAGGAGTATTTCGTGTCGAAGGGCGTATGGATACGGCCTTTCGGGCGCACGGTGTACGTCATGCCGCCGTTCGTGATTTCCGAGGAAGAACTTTTTCAGCTCACGAGCGCCGTGTGCTCGGCCGTTGCGTCCGCGGCCCTGCACGGAGGAACCCCCGCAGGGGAAAACGACAGGAGAGAGTTTTGCTGACATTCTGCCTTTATGCGGCGCTGCTTCTTGCCCTGGGAGTGCTGGATGCCCGCCGCCGTCACGGTTCGCTGGCCTTTTTCGTCAACGACCGCTCTTCGGGCGCGCTGCACACGGGTTTTTCCCTCGCGGCCTCCTGCATAGGCGGTTCCGCCACCATTGGCATGGCAGGACTGGCATGGCAGGTCGGTTCTCCCGCCTTCTGGTGGCTCGGCTCAGGCGCGTGCGGTCTGGCTCTTCTCACCATTTTTCTGGCCCGCAAGGTACGCGAGTCCGAGGCGTACACCATGCCGGAAATGGTGGCCGCGTGGCTCGGGCCCCGGGCACGCACGCTGGTTTCCCTCATCATAATGCCCGCGTGGCTGGCCATACTGGCGGCGCAGTTCACGGCCATGGGCAAGCTGACCGCAACGCTTACCGGAATGCCGCCGGAATGGGCGCTTTTTGCGGGGGCGGCGGTCATTGTGGCCTATTCCTGTCTCGGCGGGCAGGCGTCCGTCATCCGCAGCGACCTGCCCCAGTGCGTTCTGCTGCTTGCAGGCATAGCGGCAGCGCTTTTCTGGCTTTTCGGCCATGATTCCGCACCGCTGGAGTTCATGCCGCTGCAACTGGTCAACGAAGATTTCGGGCCGGACAGATTTACCTATTTCATGGTCATCATGGGAGGCAGCTACCTTGTCTGTCCCATGCTTTTCGGGCGCATGCTGAGTGCGGGAAGCACAAAGAGCGCCGTGCGCGGCGCCTGGATTGCCGTGTTCATGCTTCTTGCCGCTGCGGCCGCCGTTGCGGCTCTCGGCGTGCTGTGCCGGGGGTTCGTGCCTGCGGATACGCGTCCGGACGACGTGCTTGCCGGCGCCATGCGTCTCATGCCGACCTCCGTGGGAATGCTTCTTCTCGTGGCACTGCTCTCCGCCGTGCTTTCTTCGGCTGATTCCTGCATCATTACGGCGTCCACGGTATTCTGCAACGATCTTCTCGGCAGTCGCGACGTCCGGCTCTGCCGCCTGATCACGCTTGTGTTCGGCGCGGGAGGGCTGGTTCTTTCCACACGAGGGCACGGCATACTCGATCTTCTGCTCATGGCCAACGATATTTACGTGTGCGGTGTGGCCGTGCCCGTGTTTGCGGCCATGCTCATGAAAAAGGGAAGCGTTGGACAGGGAGCGGCGGTGCTTGCGGTGAGCGTCGGCGGCACGGGGGGGCTGGCCTCCGCCGTGAGCGGTGAAATCGCCTTCGGATATCTCGGCATGGCGCTTGCCGTGGCCATCATGGTTTTCGGCGTTTTTTTCAGGCAGAATCGTAAAAATCTCTGCTCTGCGGAGTGAGCCTTTTGCCGTGCCCGTCGAGTCGGGGGAGAATGCAGGAAAGCCAGGAGGGGAGACGAGTTGCGGCATGAGGAATGTTTCGCCGCGTGATCCGAAGGCGGAAATCCGTCCTTCGGAAACATGGAAAGACCGGGCGGAAAGGTCGCCCGGTCGGCGGAAAGCCGGAGGGGAGAGTCTCCGGCCGGGCGCGGGGAATCCCGCGCCCTTTCTTTAAGGCCTTTAGGCAGTTGAGGGAGCGGAAGCGACCGAAACAGAAAACCACCCGCTAAGCGGGTGGAACACAAAACGGTTATACCTAAAAAAACACCTTTTCGATAAGACGGAGTTGTTCAGG
>CALUPL010000021.1 GCA_944322635.1 uncultured Mailhella sp. | reverse complement strand
GGGGCTTGAACTGTTGAAAAAGAGAGGGCGCCGACCAGAGAATTCAAGCCGGCGCCCTTAAGGCGCGAGTAAGTAACAAGCCCTTACAGGGCTGAACAAGCCACCCGTTTTACGGGTGGTCCTGACTGTGAAGAGTGCTGAATTTGCCTTCAGCTGGAAGTGCCCGGTACAGAAAAGGCAGGCAAAGCAGACAAGAATGATGGAAAGCAGAGGACTTGTCGGAAAGGAAGCCGAAGTAAAAAGAAAAGGTCCGTCGATGACGGACCTTCTTTATATTCAATGGAGCGGGAGACGGGATTTGAACCCGCGACTTCAACCTTGGCAAGGTTGCACTCTACCACTGAGTTACTCCCGCGTGGCGTGAACAGACGTTTTGTATAGGAGAAGACTTTCTCTGTCAACAAAAAAAGAGGGGAAATTGTTTTTTGAGAGAAATTTAATGAAACAGCATGAGAAAAGATGCCTTCTTGGGAGGATCAAAAGGCGGAACGGGGAAATAAGCGGCATTGTTGCGGCTAAGGGCAGAAGCGGCGGAAAGGGAACGTTCCGGACAGGGCGCCGGAAAAGTAGAACACGGAAAAAGAACTTTTTTGAGAAAAGTTTTGGAGCCCGGTACGTTTACCAGTACAGGATTTTTTAGACATCTCCTGCAGGCTTGGCTGGAGAAAGAAAATGCGGAAGAGGCAATCGTTTTCAAGCCTCTTTCTTCGTGTGGGACAGCAAGACGGGACGGAAAAAAGAAGGCCGCCCGCCGTAAGGCGGACGGCCCGGGGAGGGAGGTCAGCTCCCCGCCGTCAAATGGTTGTTACTTCTTAGCAGGAGTTGCGTAATCATAGCCCTTCTGATCGGAGGCTGGAGCATTTTCCACCTTGGGAGGTCTGCTGCCGTTGGGAGATGGCTTGTAATCGAGCAGAGTTTTCCAGTCGGGGCAGCCAGGGGCAAGCTTGCGTATGGGCTTGAGCGTACGGCCCTTGAGCTGCGGGGAATCAGCCGCATAACGGAAAGCGCGGTGAATCTGTGTCCAGGGATTGTCGTCCTTCTTCACACAGTAAGGCTCATCGCCGGAAATAGGATTCAAAAATTCCCATACCACTTCGCCATTGGGCGTCACTTCAAAAACATGTCCGTTGTTGGTGGCCGTGATCTGCCAGTTGCCGTTGGGCAGTTTCTGTGCGGCGCTCTGGTAGGCGGAGTAGAAGCTGTTCTGATCCTTGGTTTTGAAGGACCATACGATCTTGCCGCCGTTGAAGGTGCCGTCGCGCTCTATTTCATAGGCTGCGCTGTAGTTGCCGTTCGGGCGCATGGTTCCGTTGTCGAAAATGCTCACGTTGCCGTTGGGCAGCCAGTTGCAGTCGTGGGAGCCGAACAGAATCTGATCGCCGTTGCGGGCATAGCCCTGTTCCTTGGTACCCGCACCGTAGGTGTAGGGATTGCCCCAGCGCCAGACCATTTTCTTGGTCTTGCGGTCGATGATGTACATTTCACCCCAGTCACGGGAGTTGACGAGATACTGGTCGGTCTTGGGATTGTAGCGGATGGAGTTCCAGTGCGTCCAGTCCGGTCCCGCGAAGTAGGCAGGCATATAGCCGAACGGCAGATGATAGTTGGGATCCCATTGATCCTTCGCCGTGCCGATGTGATCCTTTACATGGAATTCCCAAACAATTTTTCCGCTGGGGTCCACTTCGATGATGGCATCGGGCCACACGCCTTCCAGCACTTTGCCGTCGGGATACTTGAAGCCGTCCTTATAAATAGTGGGATCCTTGGGATCGCGTCCCTTGGCGATCATTTCATCCCAGGACATCTTTTCCCATACGAGCATGGCCGTATTGCCGTTGGGCAGACGGTCGAAGCCGTGATGGGCAACCTTGTTTTCATCGCGTATGGTGTATTCCCACACCACGTTGCCGTCCCAGTCGTACTCGCGCAGCGTTCCGTGCCATCCCCCGAAGGTCACGGGAGCACCGGGCCCCTGTTCGGCACGGAGCAGGTTGCCGTTGGGCAGCAGTTCCGACATGAAGGCCTGACGTCCGTGATTCCATTCGTGAACCACGTTGCCCTCAAGGTCGATGAGGTAGGTTTTGGTTCCGCCCAGGTGATTGGTGTAGAGAACATAGCCGCCATAGGACTTTTCCTTCTGATAATGAAGGACTCCCCAGAGGACCGCATATGGCCTCATACGCGTCGGACACGGCCGGACTTGCGGCCATGCCTGCGGCAAGAGCCGCACCGGCCAGGAATGCAACGAATTTACGCATGTGCTCCTCCTTGGATGAATATGCGCAATAAACATTCTAGTCATATTTTTCACAATATTCTATATAAGTCAACTAATAATTAAATAATAAACATTTAAATAGAAAAAACTTTAATTAAACTTTGTAGTTCGGAGCCTGTTTTTTTTCATGCCCGGAGGGGCGTGGTATGGTTTTTGTTACAAAAACGGTTTTTCCATTGACAGCGGAGGAGCAGTGCTGAACAATGGAAAAAAATTTCGGTATTTATTTCATGTCTCAAAAACGCCGCTTTTTTGTTCTGTTCTGCCTGGCTGTATGCCTGCTTTTGTGCCTGCCCGTTTCGGCCATTGCCGCCAATCCTCCCGACTACGAGCGTGCCAAGGCCAATCTCGCCCGTCTTCAGGCCGGCAATCCCGGTCCCAATTCCTGGCAGGCCTGCGCCGATGAGTTCCGAAAGGTTTATAACAACAACCCCAAGTGGGATCTGCGCGTGGCGGCGCTTTTTCGATGCGGTGTGGCTCTGGAAGAAAAGGCCAGGGTGACGAAGTCGAAGACGGATGCCCGCAATGCCGCTTCCGTATATGAGCAGTCGGCAAGCAAGTTTCCTTCCAGTGCCCTGGCCGACGATGCACTTTTCCGAGCCGCGGTTGTTTATAATGAGCTTCTGAACGATCAGAAAAAGGCCCGCGTGCACCTTGAGCATATTGCCAGACGGTATTTCAGAGCCGATCATGCAAAGATTGCCGCCGAGTACCGTGAGCAGATGGATCAGAAAGGCGGCAAGGCATCAGCATCTTCTTCCCCCAGAAAGGAAACAACCAAGGTCAGTCGTCCGCCGAGCGGAGCGGGTACACAGATGCTTGCCGCACAACTCGGTCTTTCCGTGCGCACCATCATCATAGATCCGGGGCACGGCGGCCGGGACCCGGGAACCATGCACAACGGCGTGGTGGAGCAGGATGTCAATCTCGACATCGCCAAGCGTCTGAGAACCATACTGCAGAAGCTGGGATACAAGGTGCATCTTACAAGAACGGGCAATACCTGGATTTCTCTGGCGGAGCGCGTGAATTTCAGCCGCAGGAACAAGGGGGATCTTTTTATTTCCATCCATGTGAACGCTTCGGAAAATACGGGCATCAGCGGACTTGAAACCTATATCCTGGATTTTGCCCGTACCAGTTCCGTGAGTCGTCTTGCCATGGTGGAAAACGCCGACAGCGGAAGACTGGGCGACATGGACAAGATTCTTACTGAAATTCTTACGGGTGCCCGCACCACGGAATCACGTCGCCTTGCCGACCGCATCCAGCGGGATGCTTTGAGCTATCTGAAGAAGAACGGTGCTGCCACGCACGACGGAGGAGTGAAGGGCGCTCCCTTCTTTGTTCTTGTAGGCTCCTCCATGCCGAGCGTCCTTGTGGAGGTCGGCTACTGTACCAATAAGAAGGAAGCCGCAAGACTCAAGAGCAGCAAGCACAGACAACGGCTGGCACAGGGACTTGCCAACGGCATACATGCCTATGCCCGGAGCCTTCGAGGAAAGTAGCGCAGGCTTTCTTTTCTGCGCAATGATCAACGGGAAAAGTATCTTTTGTCGGAGGCCGGATATCCCGATATCTTTCCTTGCTGTGCACGGGAGCCTTTTACGATCTTCGTTTCGAGATTCAGGAAAACGTTCATGAGTTTCTGTAAGGGCAGAGGAAAAATATTTTTTGCCGCTGTGATGTTCTTGACAGGGAAAAGCTCCTCTCTCCGAAAATTCATCGTGAGATATGCAAGGAACGGTGCATGGTGATCCTTGCACACATATCTGTGCCCGAATGAGGGATGCCTTGCTCCATGACGGGAAAGCATCAAAAAGCCCCTCTCCAGAAAAGGAGAGGGGGTTTTTGCGTGAGAGAGGTCGGTTTATATCGCTGCTATTGCAATCGATCGGAATGCCTTCCGATGAAGAGTCAGGCCTTTTTTTCTTCCTGTTCGGGAAGAGATGCTTCGGGGGCCTCCTCGATGATGCGGGGAGTCTCATTGTTGTCGTCGTGCATGTGCACGTCGAGCTGGGGGAAGGAGATTTCTATGCCTTCCTCGGCAAAGACATCGTTGATTTTCAGCATGATGTCCGAGGCAATGGCAAGGCCGTCGTTGTATTCGCGAACCCAGAAACGCAGAATGAGATCCAGAGAGCTTGCGCCGAAGCTGACGAAGTAGGAGGTCGGCTCGGGGTAGAAAAGCACTTTGGGGTGATCCTTTGCTATTTTGAGCAGCAGTTCAAGACAGTGTTTCACATCGGAGCCGTAAGCCACTCCTACTGCTATTTCCTTGCGCACGCGGCGGTTGTTGTGGGTCCAGTTCGTAAAGGTACTGTTCAGAAAGCTGGCGTTGGGAATGAATATGATGGCGTTGTCGAAGGTTTCCACCATGGTGGAGCGGATGTTGATTCTTTTGACGACGCCGGTGATGGTGCCTACCTGTACCACGTCGCCTTCACGGATGGTCTGACCGAAGATGACGGAAAGGCCGCTGGTGAAGTTCTGCACCATGTTCTGGAGACCGATACCGATACCCACGGAGAGACCGCCGGCGATCATGGAGAGGCTGGAGAGATTGAAGCCGAGGGCCTTGAGCGCGTAGAGCCCGAACAAAGCCCAGAGCAGGCATTTGTAGATGACCTGCATGGGAGCGAGCAGGGAAACGGAAATACGGGAAATCTGCGCCTGCATTCCGGCCATGAAGGTGTTGCCCACGGCCAGCAGCGCTCGAGTGAGATAGAACGCAATGAAGATACTGAGGATCTGCATGGCGTTCAGCGACACATCGCCTATGTTGAATCCGAGAGTGGCCATGTGCTGCAAAAGGAACCAGCCGCCGGGGTAGGCCAGAATCCAGAGCACGGCCGCCATGACGGATATGAGCAGAACCACGGGCATGATGAGGGCCATGGCCAGACTGGCCATGACGGCGATGGTGCCGTCTTTGGGAAGATGCGACTCTATGAGGTGTTCCACCTTGAAGAGGGACACGCAGAGCATGATGGTCACTGTGATGGAGGTGAAGCACATGCTTATGAGAATGGACAGGCGTGAGAAGCCGATAAGGCTTATGATCAGCGTTATCCAAAGCTGAATCGTATAGAGCCTCATGATAGTGCGGGGCAGAGGCTGTGGCGGCAGAGGCAGAGAGCGGGTTTTCCACAGATCGACGGCCTGCACAATGACCCATGCCACGCATATGAACAGCGGGAAGGGATCGAAGTTGAGCAGCACCATGCCTATGAGCAGGGGAGGGAACATGGGCCACAGAGGGGAAAGGCGGGATCTGTTCGGATTTTCGAACTCATAGAGATCCCAGGCCAGAAGCATTTGTCCCCAGCACAGGCACATGGTTCCGAGCGTGGCCACGATCTGATAGAGTTTGCCGTCGTCCCATGCCGAAAGATGGATGGATATGCCGACGGCTATCCATATGGCGCTGTTGCGCATGACTCTGTCCACTCCGGACTGCATCTGTTCCGGCAGGCGCTTGCGCGCCGTATGCCGCAGGGCAAGTCCGAAAAGAAAGCAGAACAGCAGCGCACTGGCGATGCGTGTAAGCATGGAGAGCAGAGCGTCCATGCTGCTGGGCAGTTCCGTGGTCAGGCGAAGGGAAAAAAGTTCTTCCAGAGAGCCCAGATTTCGTATGTCTTTTGCCCATGCCACAACGTCGTAGAAGTGCCCGGAAGACTGGAAATAGTAGTTGTTCCAGAGCGTGGGCATGTTCTTCATGACTTCGTCGATGCGCGTCTGTACCTGCGTGATGAGTTCAAGCGCGGGATCGATGATGCGATCGTACTTTGTCTGAAGATTGGAAATGTTCTTGTTGGCTTCCCTCAGGCGACTCGACAGCTTCCCGCTTACTTCGGTGCCCTGTCCGGAAAGAGATTTTTCCAGAAGCGTGAGCGCCTGCTTTTCCTTTTCAAGTTCGGCCTGCGTGTTCTGAAGCGGCAGGATGAGTGCCTGCGTGCGTTCCTTGATGCGATGGAAGCGTTCCACAAGCACCGTAAGGTCGGAAGGCATGCTTCCCGTAGCCTGAGACAGGGCATCGAGCTTCTGGAATTCCTGTTCAAGAAGCGAAATGCTCTGATTGGTGGCTGACGAGAGGTCGGAAAGGCCGTCCTTCAGCGTTTGTGCGTGTTCTATGATGCCCGCAAGCTGGGCGTTGTGCGTGGCCAGCAGCGCGTCCCACGCCTGCTGCACACTTTTGGCCGCTTCCGCTGCACGTTCTTCTTCCGCCTTTTTGGCTTCTTCCGCGGCCTTGGCTTCGCTTTCCGCTTTTGCCTTGGCGGCGGCTTCCGCCTCTTCCTTGGCGTCCGGGGCATTATTGTCAACCTTTTTGTCGGAAGATTGCGTGGCGTTCTGGGCGGCTGCGGCCGGAACGACGGAAGGTCCGGCAGTCAGGCACGCCAGACTGAAAACGAGCGCTGCAAGAAGGGCACAGGTGAAACGTCGCATGGCTTTTCTCTAAAGGCCGGGCTGGCATCAGCGGGCGCTGAGGGTGAACGAAAGGGAAACGCGCTGCTCCATATGTTCCGGAGGCAGGGGAATAATTCCGGGAGTACGCACGGCGGCCATGACGGCGGCATCGACTTCGGCATTGCCGGAGGGGTGACTGATGCGGCATGAGCGCATGGTGCCGTCGGCCCAGATGTCCAGTTCTACCACAGTCGTCCACGAACCGGAAAGCCCGTTAGGCATGATGACGTGGGGGGCTATGGCCTGGCGAAGCATTTCGGCGTAGCTCGGGGCGGGAGCAGCGCCGGCCGACGACGCGTCACCCGGACCGTAGGCAACGGCCAGAGATACCAGAGATTCGGCCCCGAAGGGGGGATAGGGATAAGGAGCGGCGTTATGGGCAGCGGCACAGAGAGAGGCATCGGCCGCAGGCGTGGCCGAAGACTGAAGTACGGAACAGCCCGCAAGAGAGCCGGAAGGAGCAATGCGAAGCTCCACGACCGCCATGCCTCTTGCCCCTGAGGGCTGCTGCCACACCCGGAGAATCTGATTCAGCACCTGGGTGCTGTATCCTCCTGAAGTGTCGGCTGCGGCGCTGAAGGCGGAGGCTCCGGAGGCACAGAAAAGACCGGTAAGAACGGCGGCAAGAACGAGAGATTTCTTGTGGGCACGTTTGGAAGCGACGGATGCATTTGCAGGCGAAAGAGTGCGTGCGGCACGGAATCCGGAAAGGAAGAAAGTCTTGCTCATAAAAACTCCAGAGCCGGTTCCGACATCCATCGGAACCGGCGCTTGAAGAAAAGGGAGGACAGACCTCAGCGGCCCATCATTTGCAGAGAGTTGAAGCTGATCACAAGGTCCTGCTGCGCGGGAGTGGGCGGCGGGGGCAGGGTTTTGGTGCGTATGATGGCGTTCACGGCAGAAGCATCGAATTCGGGCCTGCCGGAGGAACGCTCGATATGGCAATCGAGCACGTTGCCCTGCTTGTCGAGCTTGATGCGAACCTGAACCACCATGTTGTTGCGGGAATAGGTGGGCATGCTCCAGTTGGGCTGTACGGCGAGAATGACCTGAGCAACGTACACGTCGTAAATGCCGCCTCCGCCGGGGCCGTCGCCTTCGCCTCCGCCTCCGCCTACGCCGGTTCTGCCTACCTGCTTTTCAAGGTCGGCCAGAGCGCGCGAGGCGGATGTGCCGCCGCCTTTGCCCGTACTGTTGGAACGGGCCTGCTTGCGTACGTCGGCCAGAGCGTCGGCCAGGGCGTCCTTGCCGCTGTTGCTCTGTTTTTTGCTTTGCGTCTTACCTTTGTCCGAGTCCGTTTTCTTTTCCGTTTTAGGTTCCGGCTTGGTGTCGGGCTTGGTTTCCTGCTTCTTTTCCGGTTTAGGCTCGGGCTTTTTCTCGGGCTTGGGCTCCGGTTTCTTTTCCGGCTTGGGTTCAGGCTTCTTTTCGGGTTTCGGCTGCTGAGGAATCTGTACCGGGTCGTTCTGGGGTTCCGGTTTCGGCTCGGGCTTGGGCTCCGGTTTCGACTCGGGTTTGGCTGCCGGAGCGGGAGCTTCTTCGGGCTTGGGCGCAGGCGCAGGTTCGGCCTTGGGCTGAGCCGCCGCTTCCGTGGAAGCTACCTGCTTGCCGGTAACGGGGGGACGTGCTCCAAGAACGGGAGAGGGCAGTTTTTCGCCGCCCGGAGCTCCCATGACGAGGCTGACCTGATACACGGGTCTCGTGATGTCCAGCGGAGGACGCAGAGGCACGTACAAAATAAAGGCCAGCACTGCCAGATGGAGCAGTATGGATATGAAAAGACTGCTTATTCGCATGAGAGTGCCATATGCCGTCTAACGGCGGCGCTGCTGAGCGCTGCCGGACTGCGCAGGGGCAGCGTTTTCCGTGGAGGGCATGGCGACCACGCCCAACTTTTCGATGCCTGCGGCCTTGATGCGGCCCATGACGTCCACCACGAGTCCGTAGGGCACGGCCTTGTCGGCCTGCAGGAAGAGCGCGCGATCTTTTTCCTTCACCAGCGTGACGAGACGTTCCTCCAGTTCTTCCAGCGGAACTTCGTAGGTATCGAGGTAAAGGGTGCCGTCTTCACGAACGGTAAGCACCAGATGGTCGGAATCTGTGGGCAGAGTGTCCACCTGTTTGGCCTGGGGCAGATCCACATCGAGGCCGGAATCCATCATGGGGGCCGTGACCATGAAAATGATGAGCAGAACCATCATGACGTCCACGAAGGGCGTCACGTTGATTTCTGAAACGAAGCCTTTTTTTCTGGCCATGGTTCCGCCCTACCTGTCGCCGCCGCGGGAACGGTGCACGTTGACTTCACGCTGTACGCGGTTCAGGAAAATGCCCGCGAAGTTGATGAGGCGGGTTTCAATGCTGTCCAGCTTGCCGAGGAACATATTGTAGGCGATGGTGGCGGGCACGGCCACGCCGAGGCCGATGGCCGTAGCAATAAGGGCTTCGGAAATGCCGGGGGCCACGGTGGCAAGCGAGGCGGATTTCATCTGGCCGATGGCGTGGAACGAAGTCATGATGCCCCACACCGTGCCGAACAGACCTATGAACGGAGCGGTATTGGCGGCAGTGGCCAGAATGGAAAGATGCTTGTGCAGACGGTCGATTTCAAGACCAACGCCCTGGTTGAGGGCACGGCGCACGGTTTCCACCACTACGCTCTCGTCGGCGCCGGCTTCCTTGCCGTCGTTGAATTCGCGTACGCCGTGCTGGGCCACGCCGTAGAGGGGAGAGGTGGGATCACCGCCGAGGCTCTGCACAGCCTGGCGCAGGTCGGGGGCGTCCGTGAAGCGGATGATGCCGGCCGTTGCCTTGCGTTCGGCGGCGGAAAGAGTGACTATCTTGCCTATGATGACGGTCCAGCTGAGGATGGAGAGCGCAATGAGGATGACCATGATGAGCTGGGCGACGAGACTTGCGCTGGCAAAGACGGAAAAAATGTTGTAGTCCATGGGTGCTCCGAAGATATCCGATAGATTGCCGACGTGGAAACCGCATCGGCGCGGGAAGGGCCGCTCTGTTCATATGCTTGAGCGACGCCGGATGCAACGAAAATTTCCCGCACTCCGTATGACGGAGGGCGTGACAGACCGCCGCCTTTTGCGCTAGAGTCCGGAAGACCTTGAAGGAGTTCCCTATGTTCTGGCGCCCTGTCTGTTGTGCGGCTCTTGCCTGTATACTGTTTTTGCCTTCGTCCGTCAAAGCCGGAGATGGCTATACCATGGAGAGCGCCGTTCTGCGCGCGCTGGAACAGAATCCCGATATTGAGACTGCCCGCTTTACGGTACAGGCCGCGGAATCGGCGCGCAAGGCGGCAAGAAGTTCCTTCGGGCCCACACTGGATGTCAACTACAGTTATTCCCGCTACAGCAAGGACAGGCCTTCGCGGTACGAGCCCAATGTGACCACCATGACCGTGCAGGCCAGCCAGCCTCTTTTTACCGGGTTCAATCTGCTGAACACCTATCAGAAGGCAGCTCTGGAAGAGGAGCGGCAGGCACTTCAGCTGGAGTCGCAGCGTCTTTCCGTAGCGGCCGCCGTTCAGGAAGCCTTTATTTCCTACTTGAAGGCCGAGGCAAGCATCAGCAGTACAGAGCGTTCTCTGGAGCGGGCAAGAGCTCAGCTCGACATGGCGAAAACGGCCTGGAACATCGGTCTTCGCCCCAGACTTGACGTGTTGCAGGCGGAAACGGAACTTGCCAGAACCAAGGCTCTGCTCATCAGTTACGAAAACGACCGGAACGTATGGCTGACAAGGCTGAATACGCTGCTCGATCTGCCGCCGGACGCCCGCATATCCTACCACGGAGATCTGGCACTCACACCGTTCTCACGTACTCTGGAAGCCTGTCTTGCGCAGGCTCTGGAGCACAGGCCCGATCTGCTCATGGCCAAAAAGTCCGTGGAAATGGCCTTCAAGGATCTCGGCATAACGGAAAGTTCCTTCTGGCCTCAGGTGTCCGCCGTGCTCGGGTGGTCCACTACGGGCAGCCATCTCGATGCGGCGGGCAGCCGCTATACGAAAAAGGATTATTCCTATGGAGAAATAGGCCTTTCCATCGACTGGACGCTGTTTTCGAGCGGAAGGAGAATGTATCTCACGCAACAGGCACGACGCCAGATTTCCGCGCTTGAGGCCGCCGTGCGTTCTTCCGTCAATAACTGCGCCTATGCCGTCCGCTCAAGCCTTCTTTCCACGCAGGACGCCTATCGCTCCGTAAAGGTGTCGCAGAGTGGCGTGGTCAGCGCCCGTGAGTCCTACGAAGACGCCAAAATGCGTTATGAACTCCAGTCCGGTTCCTATCTTGATCTTCTTACCGCACAGGCTGCACTTTCCGATGCCGAACTTGCGGAAATTTCTTCCCGGGCGGACTGCCTCATTGCACTTTCCCAGCTTTATGAAACCATGGGAGAGCTGCATCCGGATCTGAAGGATGATACCCCTGATACGTTCGATAAAAGAAAGAACTGACGCTTTAAGCGGCAAGTCGAAAACCGGCGGAACTACCTCCCCTTTTTCGGTATCATGCCGGAGATAAATGCTTTTTCATTAAAGACGGCGACCGGAGAACTTCGGCCGCCGTCTTTGGTACGGCTCCGGCAGAAACAACTGTCCCCAAAAGGGGACATCGCTCAGGATTGTCTTCTGATTCTTTCTTCCATGGCGTCCAGTATGGCGCTAGGGCGCACCCCGAGCGCTTCGGAAATCTTGAAGAGCATTTCAAGGTTAGGATACTTGTGCCCGCTTTCGAGCATGCTGACGTACGGAGCCGCCACTCCGAGAATTTCACTCAGCTTTTCCTGTGTGAGGTCTTTGTGCAACCTCATCTGACGCAAAACCGGCCCGAAGGCATCTGACTTTTTTTTCATATCCTTCAGCTAGTCCATTGCGTTCAAAAAAAATTTAACCTATAGCTTAGAAAAAATAAGCGATAGATTAAGATATTTTAATGGGAAATATTAAAATATAAAATATTTCCAGTGAGTTGACGGTGTACAGAAGACTCGGAGAAAACAAAACATAGAGCAGGCAAGCAGCATGGCAACTCTTTTCAGTATGAACAAAGACGGCCTCACGGGCAGTCTTGTGGCAAGCACGGCTTTCTTCAGCAGAGACTGCTTATTGATGGTGTCTGATAATTATTCAAAAGAATATTATATTTCCATAGATGCGCATGAAGAAGAGCAGGTAAGAGTTACTCTGATGAAAAAAGATGGAGAGAAGTTTGATGAGAGAGTCTTGAGAGAGTTTATAAATGAATTGATAGACTTTCAGACTCGTTTGATGCTTCAGAAAGAGTTTGGAGAAATAAGAAAAAAAATTGTGGAATATGCCTTTTCTCCAGTTGAGTAACATATGAATCAATATACCATTTTTCCCTTTCAGTTTGCCAGGCTGTCTCAAAACGACATTTTGATGGTCAATGAATGTGGAGACTTTTTATTTCTTCCTGAAGATATATTTCAATTATTTGTAAATCATACTCTTCCGGAAACTTCTGAATATTTTTGCAAGCTTAAATCGCATATTTTCTGCGCAGACGAAAATATTGAAATAGCATTGCAAAAAACGGCAGCAAGATACAGAACAAGAAAGTCTTTTCTTAGAGAATTCACATCGCTTCATATGATGGTGATTACATTGCGATGCAACCAGCATTGCGAGTATTGTCAGGTATCGTGTGCCGATAGAGACGCCCATAAATATGATATGAGTAAAGAAACTGCAATAAAGGTGATTGATATGATTTTTCAGTCACCTACGCAAAGACCAAAGATTGAATTTCAGGGAGGAGAGCCGACTCTGAACTGGGATGTTGTTACCGCATCTGTGTTATATGCAGAAAAGATTGCATTGCAACAGAATAAGAATGTATCTTTCGTCATATGTACAAATCTTACGGGAATAACAACGAGTCAATTAGAGTTTTGCAAAGATCACAATATTGCTATTTCTACGTCTCTTGATGGGGAAAGAAGTATTCATGACAGCTGCAGAAAAGATAAATCCGGTCGGGGAACGTATGATGCCTTTATGGAAAAACTGGAAACAGCCAGGAAAATAGTAGGAGAGGACATGGTCGGCGCGCTCATGACGACGACGGCATTTTCTCTCAATAAATTAAAAGATGTCGTTGACGAGTATGTTCGCCTCGGAATGGACGGTATTTTTATTCGGTCTTTGAATCCGTATGGATTTGCGGCAGAACAGTCCGCAACACTCGGCTATTCCATGGAATCTTTTGTCGAAAAATATCTGGAAGTTTTAAAATATATTATTGGTCTGAATGCCAGGGTATTTTTCCCTGAGCAGTTTGCAACGCTTCTTTTTTCCCGTATTCTTTCTCCTTTTGCCACGGGGTTTGTTGATCTTCAATCGCCTTCAGGTGCAGGTATCAGCGGAGCCATTTATGATTTCGACGGCTCTGTGTTTCCTGCAGATGAGGCAAGGATGCTTGCCAGAATGGGAGACAGGCATTTTTGTCTGGGGAACGCCGCAACAAGCAGCTATCACGATATATTTGCCGGAAGAAAATTGAAGGAAATGACATCTGGAGCCTGTGTTGAGACGACTTTTCCATGCGCATTTTGTGTCTATCAGGCCTTTTGCGGGACAGATCCCGTCAGAAATTACCTTGAAAGTGGAAGTGAAGTCAGAAATATGTCTCATTCTCCTTTCTGTATCAAGCATAAGGGAATTTTAAGAGGTTTATTTGATATTCTGCGAAAGGCTGATGATATGACTAAGGATATCATTTGGAGCTGGATAACATATAATCCTTCACTGGTAAGAAGAATATGAGAGTATTGAAAGGCTTAGCATCGCGAAATTTTTCTCCATTTATTGGAGAGATCACAAGAAAAGGAAGGACCTTTTATTCAAGAAAGTCATCTGTGTTATTAACAGATGACATGGGACTTTCTGCCCTTGGTTATAGAGGATGTATTACGTCTGGAAGTAAAGGAAAATTTTATCATCCTGATCATATTTATAATGTTGAAAATACGGATTTATTGAATGAAGGAGATATTGTAAGACTTGATAATGTTGGCAACATAGAGGTGCTATGGGAGTGCAATTCCCATCAAAACTGCCTGTTCCTTACTGAAAGATGCAATTGTCGATGCGTTATGTGTCCGCAGCCTCCTCAGAATAGTGACAGCTCCGTGTTCTTGAATCAGGCGGAAGAGGTACTGAATCTTTTAAAAGGCAAACAGATATCGGATTGCTGTTTGACTGGCGGGGAACCGACGCTCGTCGGCGATAAGTTTTTTGTTTTGCTTCGTCGTTGCGTCGTGGAACATCCTGAAGCGTTCATTACTGTTTTAAGCAATGGAAAGCTTTTTTCTGAACATTCATTTACCAGAAAACTATCGAATATTCCTCGGGAAAATTGTATTTTCTGCATTTCTCTTCATTCTGAAATCGACATGCTTCATGATGCGATTGTGGGGGTTCATGGCAGCTGTTCCGCTACTCAACAGGGGATATATAATCTTGCATCTTTCGGTTTTCCTGTAGAAATACGCATAGTTATATCCAGATATAACTATCGCTATCTTGTTCAGTTTGCAGAGCATATGTATAATTATTTCCCATTTTGTGCACATTTCGTATTTATGGGGTTGGAACTGCATGGATGTGCGGCAGTACATTCTGAAGAAATAGACGTAGATCCTCTGGAATATGGGCCATATTTGCGTGATGCCGTCTTACTGATGATACGTAGAGGAATGCCTGTTTCTGTATATAATATTCCGTTATGTATGTGTCCTTCAGATATTAGGCATGTTGCAAGTCAGTCTATTTCATCATGGAAAAACATATGGATGGAAGAATGCAATAGATGCATGGAAAAGGATAATTGCTGCGGTTTTTTTAGTACATCAGTAAGTATTCATAAAAATTTTATAAAACCTTTTACAGAGAGGATTGAACGATGAGAACATTGATTTATCGACTGTTTTTATTGACCGGCATCGTGCTGTCTCTGGTAGGCCTTTCCAGCGAAAAGTCAGAAGCGGCCATGAGCGGAAGCGATGTGTCCATTCATGAGTTGAAGGAGCAGCCTCTTGTTTTTTCAGACATCATCAATACCAATCAGAATCATATGACCGCCTACCACTACAGTCATTCCAGCCACTCCAGTCATGCGAGTCATTACAGCCACAGAAGTCATTATTCAAGCAGGTGGTAGGACAAAAAGATTTTTTGACGGTGAGCATAACTGACGAAAAAAGGCCGCAGCTTCAAAACTGCGGCCTTTTTGTCTGGTATGGAAAGAGACTCTACAGAGTGGCCTTGTAGGCGTCGGCAGACAGCAGTGCATCTACGGCAGCCATGTCTTCGGGCTTCACGCGGATAAGCCAGCCCTTGTCATAGCAGGAGGCGTTGAGCAGCGTAGGCGTTCCGTCGAGGTCGCCGTTTACGGCGGTCACTTCGCCGGCCACGGGCATGAACAGCTTGTTTACGGACTTGATGGATTCCACTTCGCCGAATTCATCGCCTGCACCGAAGCTGTCGCCTTCGGAGGGAAGATCAACATAGACCACTTCGCCGAGCTGATCCTGAGCATAGTCGCTCACGCCGACGACGATTTCATCACCGTCCTTGCGGGCCCAGATGTGTTCGTCGGTGTATCTGAGATCGGAGGGGAGATTGAGTTCCGCAACAGTCTTGGCCATGGAAGTTCTCCTTGAGGTTTGGGGCTTCTGCCCCGTATGTGAAGCGGCCGGGCCGCGGTTCGGACAGGAATAAGGCGTCTGCGCCGCGCAAATAACAGGCGAGGCGCAGACGCGTAGGCTTATTGTGCCATGTTTGCGGCGGCTTCCATGATGCCTTCAGCCAGGGTGGGATGAGCGTGAATGGTGCCGGCAATGTCGGCCACAGTGGCTCCCAGCTGAAGAGCAAGGGCGCATTCGGCAATGAGATCGGTGGCATGAGCACCGGCGAAGTGCGCGCCGAGAAGCTTGCCGCTGGTCTTGTCGGCTACCAGCTTGAACACGCCGGGCAGTTCGCCCATGGCCTGCGCCTTGCCGAGTTCGCGGAACTGGAATTCCGAGGTGATGACATCGAAGCCCTTGGCCTTGGCCTGAGCTTCGGTGAGGCCCACATCGCCGATTTCCGGCGAGGCGAAAATGCCCGAAGGAACCACGTCGTAGTTGGGCTTTTCGTTCGCTCCGAAGATGTTGGCCACGGCAACGTGTGCTTCGGCGGAGGCCATGTGAGCGAGCATGATGCGGGCGGGGCCGAGAATGTCGCCGATGGCGTATATGCCGGGCACGGAGGTCTCGAGCTGATCGTTTACCGTGATGTAGCCGCGCTTGTCGGTGGTTATGCCGGCTTCGGCAAGGCCGAGACCTGAGCTGTTGGCCACGCGACCTATGGTCATGAACAGGCAGTCGGCTTCCAGAGTGGCGGGTTTCTTGGCGGAGGCGGGCACGAGTTCAGGGGCGAGGAAGGGGGAGGGGCCGAGTTCGGCGTACACCTTGCCGTCTTCCACCTTCGTGCTGTTCACGGTGCGGCAGAGTTCTACCTTGATGCCCTTCTTTTTGGCTTCGCGCAGAAGAAGCTTGCTCATTTCCTCGTCCACGGAGGGGACGGGGAGCAGACGGTTCTGTCCTTCCACAATGGTCACTTCACTGCCGAAGGCACGGAAAATGAAGGCCAGTTCGGTACCGACCACGCCGCCGCCCACAATGACGAGACGAGCGGGCACATGATCGAGTTCCAGGGCTTCGTCGCTGGAAAGAATATATTTGCCGTCCACAGGCAGGGAGGGGAGGTTCAGCACGTTGGAGCCGGTGGCGATGATGACCCTGTCACCTTCCACGTCCTGTACGGAGCCGTCGGGCATGGTCACTTTCACGAGACCTGCGTTTATCACCTGTCCGCGCCCCATGATGACCTTGACCTTGAGCTTGGCACAGCTTTTTTCCAGACCTCCGCGCAGCGTTTCGGACACCTTGCGCTTTCGGGCGATGACGGCGGGCATGTCCACGGAAGGTACGCCGTCGCACGTGACGCCGAATTCAGAGGCTCGACGGATGTTCTCCAGAACCTCGGCGGAGGATTTGAGCGTCTTGGTGGGAATGCAGCCGCAGTTGAGGCAAGTGCCGCCGAGCCACTTGGATTCCACGAGGGTAACTTCCGCGCCGCGCTTGGCGGCGTCAAAGGCGGCCGTGTAGCCGCCGGGGCCTGCGCCTATGACAGTAATGCGAAGAGCCATGATAGCTTGCCTGCCTTGATGACTTGAGGTGTGTGCGTTGCAAACAACGCTGGAAACCGCTCAGACGCGGATCCTGCGCTCGTACCGGCCGCGGAGCAACCGGTACGGAGAGCTTTCCGTGAAGAGGGACCACGGAGTATGGCATACGGGGAAAAAATGTTTTCCCGTAAGGGAATTATTCTCCCTTGATGATGTCGGTTTTGGGAAGAGCGGAACGAACCTTGGAGCGGTAGGGCAGCAGGTTGGTAAGGGGCTCGATGCCCTTTACGGGCTCTTCCGTGGCCTGAATGCCGAAAGGCAGCATCATGTCGCCGCAGGCTTCGGCCACCATCTTGCCGGCAAGGGCGGCGTCGGCGGTGGAGAGCCAGGCGAGAGTGCCGTCGGCCTGCTTGATGGGTTCAAGATACAGGCGGATGACGTTGTCCTTGAATGCGCGCACGAGAGCGATGGTCTTGCCGAGTTCTTCCTTGGAAGGTGCCTCACCTCCGACGGTGGCGGGATATACCGAGGCGGGGCCGGGAATGTTCAGACGCACGCGAGTGAGGCAGCCGGTATTGATGAGGCGTTCCAGAAGGTCGGCATTGCGTCCGTCAGTGTCGAGCACAACCTGAAGTCCGCCCTTGGCAAGAGCGGTGACAAGTTCGACGAAGTGATCTTCTTCTCCCGCAGGAACCTTGGACACGTTCAGGCCGGAAATCCAGCCGTGCAGCATTTTGCTTTCGGAAACGGCACCCGCATCGCCGAGGGCCTTGCCGGAAAGCAGATAGGCAATGATGACGCCGGTACCCTGAAGCACCACGTCGCCGTTGTCGTCATGGAACATGGGGAATTCCACGCCCGTTTCGTTGCGGTGAAGAAATTTGCGGTTGGCGCGGTAGAATCCGTTCACAATGTCCTTGTCGGCGTCAAGATCATAGCTGTCGTAGGTGATGCCCCGGGCGTCCATGAATTCATGGGTGATGCGGCAGCGGATACAGTTGGGAGCCTTGTAAAGAGTGATGGCCATGTCAGAACTCCATAACGGTTAAAAATTCCGTGGTCCCGGCGGCGGGATCGGCCTTGCCGGATGTCTTCCGACGGTGGGAAAAGGCAGCCTGCGCAGTAGTTCACCAGAAAACAGGAACGCCGACAACCTAAAACTGCCGATCGCGTTTTCCTGTTATTACCAGCAAATATTCAATAGATTTTCATTCTAGTGAAATGTGGTCATTCTGTCAAGATATCATAGGATGACAGGAAAAGAACCTCTGGCTTGTTCTGATCGGCGCTTGAGGGTAACTGCATTTTTTTACAGAATCTTATGATTTTTTTTCCCAGTTGTTCACGCCGGAAAAATGCTTGCGGCAGGCCGCTTTATCGCATGGCTACTGTATTTTTCTGTCGGAAACGGGATATTTTTAATATTGCTTCTCCTGAATTGATAGGGTAAGTTCACATCATATTATTTAATTCTATTCAATATTGAGGAACACTACATGGCCAGAAAAGCCGCAGAAGATACCGCAGCGAAGCCTGTCAAAAAGACGCGCGCCTATCACTCTCCCCGCAGGAAGGAACAGGCCAATGTGACTAAAGCTCGCATCGTCTCGGCCGCCATGCAGCTGATGAAGGAAAAGGGCTATGCCGACATGACTCTGGAGGCCATAGCCCGTGAGGCCGGCGTTGCCCCGCAGACCGTTTATGCCGTATGCGGGTCGAAAAAAGGCGTGTTGGCGGCCATTCTGGAAACGACGGTGGAAGCCAAGAAGTACGACAAGCTGCGCGACTCCATCCCGCAGATCATGACGGGGAAAGAGCGTGTGCGGGAAATTGGTCACTTCATGTCGGTACTCATGGAAGACGCCATGCCCGTGTTCGACATCATCCGCGGCATGAGCGTACTGTCGCCAGAATTTGCCGAGCAGGAATACGACCAGAGCATGATGCTGCTGGAAAAGTGCCGCAAGTCCGTTCACAAGATGGCTGAAGACGGAATGCTTCGTCCCGGACTTTCTGAGGAAAGAGCGGCCGAGCTGTACTGGAGCATAAGCACTCCCGGATTGCATCGTCGCTTGACGAAGATGCTTAACTGGTCGGCTGAAGAATACGCCGCGTGGGTTTCCTATCTTATAGGTGTAGCACTTCTGGACTGGGATTCCCCCATGCCTTTTCTTAATGAAGGTCCGAGAAAGAGCGGGCTGGCCTGCCTGAAAAAAAAGACTGCGGAGGAAAAAGAGGAGAGCATTGTTGGGGACGAAGACGCTTCCTCCGATAAAATTCCCGCACCGAAACCCAGGCGGCGCGTCAAGGCTTCGTAAAAGTGCGGAAGAAGACGCTTGCCTTTATGGCCCGACTTTGTGAATATACCCCCCGGCGTTGATCAGAGTCACGCATTTCTTTGCGCCGTCAACGGCGTGTTCGTACATAGTTCATCATTGCTTCTGAATAGCTGCAGTCGCATTTCGGGCTGCCGGAAAGTTCCGTCGAAAAAGGGTACCTGCTCTTATATCTTCGGTTCGGAATTTTGTCGTCGTTGCATCATCTCATGCACCGGCGTGCCGATGCCGGTTCAGAACTTCGGGGAAAATTATGAGTCAGAATCAGAAAGCCAACGAAATGGGAACAAAGGGCGTCGGCCGCCTCCTCCTTGAATATTCCATTCCTGCCATTCTGGGTATGGTCGTCGTAGCCCTCAATCAGATCATATCCAGTATTTTCATCGGATACGGTGTGGGACATCTGGCGCTGGCCGCCATGGCCGTGACCTTTCCCATCGTGAACCTGCTTATGGCGTTCTGTCAGCTCGTTGCCGTGGGCTGCGCCGCGCTCTGTTCCATAGAACTCGGCCGCAAGGACATGGAAAAAGCCCGCAGCATGCTGGGACATTCCGTGCTGCTGGAAATTTTCTTCGGCGTTCTGTTCGGTCTGGCGTTCTGGATCTTCCTTGATCCTCTGCTCATGTTCTTCGGCGCGAGCGGCGAAACACTGCATCTTGCCCACGAGTTCATGGTACCCCTGATCGTGCTCTCTCCGCTCGGCTTCCTCATGCTCGGCTTCAACTATCTCGTGCGCGCCACGGGATATCCCAAAACGGCCATGATGACGGCCCTTCTGTCTTCGCTCGGCATTGTCGTGTTTTCTCCCATATTCATTTACTGGTGGAACTGGGGAATGTACGGTGCAGCCTGGGCGCAGATTGCCGGTCAGGCCATGTCGGTTCTGTGGCTTGTGGCGCATTTCTGCCGCAAAAGTTCTCTCATCCATTTTCAGAAGGACGTCTGGAAGCTGAAGTGGGAGGCCATACGTAAAATCGTGGCCATAGGCATGGCTCCTTTCCTCATCAACTTCTGCGGTTGCATCGTGGTCGTGCTCATCAACCGTGCTCTTCAGGATCACGGCGGCGATCTTGCCATCGGCGCATTCGGCATCGTCAACCGTCTGCTCATGCTCTTTGCCATGAGCGTCATCGGCCTCGGGCAGGGAATGCAGCCCATCATCGGATTCAACTTCGGGGCCAAGCGGCCGGACCGCGTGCGTCAGGCACTCAAGTACGGCATGCTGAGCGCCACGGTCATCACTGCAGCGGGCATGCTCGGTTCGTGGTTCTTCCCGGAACTGCTGGTACGTATTTTTACCGATCATGCCCCTCTCGTCGAGGTGTCCACGAAGGCGCTGCGCATCATGGGCGGCCTGTTCATATTCGTGGGACCTCAGATCATCATAGGCACTTATTTCCAGTCCATAGGCCAGGCCAAGATAGCCAGCATAGTGTCGCTGTGTCGTCAGATGATATGCCTTGTTCCCGCACTGCTGGTGATGCCCGCCATTTTCGGACTGGACGGCGTGTGGCTGAGCATTCCTCTGTCCGACTTTACCGGCTGTATGGTGGCAGGGTTCTTCCTCCGGCTTGCCATTCGTGCGGAAGACAATCCCTGCATGCAGGGGGATCCGGAATGCAAGCCGCCGTCTAAGTTCTTCAAGCCCAAGCAGTTTTAGCAGCGTCTGGCTCCGCATAATCCGCCGGGCAGATTTCCTCCGGCGAAGGAAAGGCCGCGTTTTCCTCTGTGGGAAACGCGGCCTTCTCTTTAAGGCCTTTAGGCAGTTGAGGGAGCGGAAGCGACCGAAACAGAAAACCACCCGCTAAGCGGGTGGAACACAAAACGGTTATACCTAAAAAAACACCTTTTCGATAAGACGGAGTTGTTCAGG
>CALUPL010000020.1 GCA_944322635.1 uncultured Mailhella sp. | reverse complement strand
TTCAGGAGGAAATCAATAGTCGTATCTAAAACTCTTGAAATGGTAGACCTGACAATGGCACTTTTTGCCAGATTCCATGTCAATGGAAGCTGGAAAGATATTGCGTCATTATTTAGTTGACACCCTCATATTTTTGATTCCGCGCGGTTATTCATGTAGGTATCAGAAATGTCATACCACATTTCTACCTACGGATATACCTATAAAATGTTTGGATGCAAGCGGACGAAGCTGGACTTCGGGAAACCGTACCGGAAAGAAAAAACAAAGAACGCCAAGATGTTATGCATCTTGGCGTTCTTCATTGTACTCAAATTTGGTGTCACCAACGGGATTCGAACCCGTCTTGGAGGCTTGAGAGGCCTCTGTCCTAACCGGATAGACGATGGTGACGTCGTCGTTTGCTCGACGGATGGAATTTATAGAGAGAGTCCGCTTCTGTCAAGCATTATTTTTCATTTTTAAACCAGGAGGTCAGCTCCGGTGCCTGGAGAAGAGCGGAAGCAATCATGTCGTTGCCGGAAGGTCCGGGATGCACTCCGTCGGAGAGATCGTTGACGTATCCGTTTTTCAGAAGAGGATGGAAGATATCCACGAAGGGCACGTCGATGGCGGCACATATGGCCGCATAGGCCGTGCACAGAGTATCGAGACGCTGGCAGTGCTCCGCATCGGCAACGGGCGGCGCACTCACAAGCGCCACAGAGCCGCAGTTTTTTGCCTTAAGAAGGATTTCGCGGGCGTTGGCGGCCGATTCTCCTACGGGAATGTTGGGGAATCCTTTAGGCGCAGCCATGTCCACGGTGCCGAAGCAGAAAAGAAGATAGGACGGAACGCCGTCCATGACCCTGGCGTTGAACTCTGCTTCCCAGCGTTCCAGAATCATGCGGCTGGAGTTTCTGCGGACGCCCATGTTGTAGAAAGTGTCCGGCGGAACGGAAAGACCGGCCTGGGCAGCCTTGCCTGCAAGACGGGAGACCCAGCCGCCCGCAGGGGCGTCGTTTACGCCGAGGGTGACGGAATCACCGAAGAAATAAAAGAGCTTCATGGTGTAATCCTTTATGGTTGAAGGGTATCGCCGAGTGAAAAAGTATGCCTTTCTGCCGTTTTTCAAGGGCGTTTCGCATGATGAAGAAGGTCTGCGGCGTGGAACGGCAGCAGGAACATATTGCGGAGCAGACAGACTGCCGCCTGGATTTACTGAGAATGATGTCGCCTGGGCGTTCTGTGTTGCGGCGTTTTTTACCATGTTCCCTTTTCTCTGCCAAGTCGGGGATGACGCGGAACCGTTCGGGACGCCCGGCGTTTTATGATCGTCGTTATCGGCGGGCAAGTCATTGCCCCGTTTTCAGAGGCATGGAGATACAGCGGACTTGAAATGAGGACTTCTTGCTGTTACGTTGCTTGTTTTCCAATGACGCGGAACATGGCAGGAGGTGCCGTATGGAAGGTGGCGGGGACAAGGACTTGCTCCGGGAGCTTGCAGAGTACAGAAGCGGACTGCAGAATCTGCTTGCCGCAGAGGCGGCAAAGGCCGGATTTCTGAAGAACTCGGTGCGCAGCATCCCCGAGTTGTCGGGGCTGGTACGTACGTTTTTTGAGCACTGCATTCGGGAATATCACTCTTTGTATGATCATGTGGAGCCTCTGGCCGTTTTGGGGTCATGCTGCTTCGCCGGAGCGGCGGCCGCCAACCTTTGGGATGCCGTTGAGGATGAACTTCTCAAAAGCAATCTGTTTGTCCTGCTTTCCCGTGAACGCGGCATGAAGTATCTTGATGATACGGCGCTGGAACTTGCGGGCATACCCGGAGGCACCCCGGACGGCGATCGTCTTGCCGCGTGCATCAAGGGAAACTGGAGCATCATGGCGCTGGCCACCTGGAGCGGCACCGTCAAGGGGCGTTCCGCAGAAGAGGCCATGCTGTTCCTTCAGGCGACGGCTCAGGTGCTTTTCATCCTCGGTGAGGCCGTTGTGCTGGCCAGAAAGGAGAAGTAGCATGATGAAGGATTCTGCTGCGGCGCTGCTTCGCGCCGGTGTGAACAAGCTTTTGAAAAGTGACGCCGTCATGGGTGCGCTACGGCGTCATGCGGGACGCTATGTTGAAATTCTGGATCTCGGATGCGCAACAGGCAGCGGCATAACCATGGTGGTGCGTCCCTTGGGATTTTCCGAAGATGTCTGCATAGTGCTGAGCCGAGCCGAGGTGGATGAAAACGGCGCGTGGATACGGCCCACGGAAATTTCCGCAGACCGGGAAAGCGTGGACGCTCTGTTGCGGGATTTCGTGCAGGGCAGAAAGTTTACGCTGCCTTCCATGGCACGACCCTTTGCCGGCATGTTGAGCAGGCTTCTTTCTGTATGATGTCTGTTTCTGCTGCGCTTTTTGCGGAACGCCCGTTCGTGCCGCAGATGCGGCGGTAAAGTCTCCCCGCAAGGGAAATCGGAATGCCCCATGCGTAAAAGGCGCTTGAATTCTGCGCTTCGGAGAGAATGCCTGGTGCGGGGCGGCGGAACTGAGTACGGACAACGGCTTTTTGAAGAGACCGGGGCGAGGTCTTGCCGGCGTGTTTTTCGTGAAGTCGTAACCTGGCACGGGTGTCAGCGGATGACGACGGCCACGGTTCGTGAATCTTCCTGCCGGACTTCGCATGTTTCCGGCTTTGAGGCCAGGGAAAAGGCGATGACGGTATCGTCGTTTCTGAAAAACGTGCGCATGCTTTTGATCAGTTCATTTTCCGGTCGCTTGTTGTTTATTTTCCAGCGGCCGTGCAGGGTGACTTCATAGCGCAGAGGTTCGGAGAGAAGTCTGCCTTCGGCCGTAAGCGAAGGTCCTTCTCCGGCAATGCGCAGTTCCATGGAGCTTTTTGTTCTGTTCAGCGCAGTCCAGGTCTTTTTTGCCCGCCTGTCTGAGTTCGGAGTTTCCGACGAGGGCTGAGGATCCGTGGAAGAGGGCAGAGAGGCTGCGGAAGGAACGTGCCCGGCGGTCCGGGGAGTGTCGGGGGAATCGACGGCCGGCTCGCGTATTTCTTTTTCAGCATCGACGTATGGTCCTTTTGCCGTAGGGGCTGCTTTTTCCTGTTCCCCTGGTGAGAGAGCGCCAGATGCGGAAAGCGCAGGATGGGAAACGTCATCTTTTTCCGGTGCTTCGGCGCTGATTTTTGTGTTTTCCGGTTCGGGAATGTCCGGCGTGAGATGGGTGACGCCGCTCATGGCTCCGCTGACGCTTCCTCTCGGCTCTTCAATGTTGCACAAAGCCTCGGCCGGGTATTCGCAGAAATTCTCGATGCGTATGCGCGAGGCCTCCAGAGAGGCCTTGAGTTCCTGATTCTGCCTTTCGAGCCTTTTTCCTTCCTCCCAGGATTTCAGAAACAGCCATGAGCCGCAGCCGATGGCAAGAACGAGGGCGGTAACGCTTGTTCCAACCAGAGTAATGAAAAGTTTGTTCATGCCGGATTTCCGTTGATGTACAGGGAGAAAAGGTATCGATGCCGACAGGAGAGATTACGGAACGGGAAAGCTTTCGGCCTCCGCTTTTCTATGGGCGGATACCTGTTTCAGGTATTCCTGCGTTTCGGGAAAAGGCGGAACGCCTCCGTATTTTACCACGTTGGCCGGACCGGCGTTGTAGGCTGCAAGGGCGAGATCCAGCGAACCGAAGCGGTCGAGCTGCCGACGCAGGTAGGCGCTTCCTGCCATGACGTTGGCTTCGGCATCGTACGGATCGTTGAGACCGAGTTCCTTCTGCGTTTCCGGCATGATCTGCATGGCCCCGAGTGCGCCTTTGGGAGAAACGGCATTTGCCTGAAAAGCCGACTCCGTACGAATGACGGCTGCAATGAGGGATTCCGGCAGACGGTAGGCTTTCGCCGCCTTTCGTATGATGCGCTTCCATTCTGCCGGAGCCGTGTACGCTCTGCCGTCATGCATGGCTTCGGCAAGTTCCGGCGTCACCATGGGGCGCGGCATGGCCAGCAGCCTGGCGGAAGGAGAAAGGCTCGAAACATCCATGCTTTCAATGAGAAATTCATGGGGCTTTCCTCTCTCCAGAACGCTGGTTTCCGTAACGCTGACTTCCTCGGAAAGGATTCTGCCGGCAGACGCATGGTCTGCCGGAAAAAGCAGGACAAGCCCGAAGATGGCGGCTGTTGCCCGCAGAGGCGGCAGAAACATTCTGAAGGAGGGATTCGGCACGGTATCATTCCTGTTCGGGCAGGGAAAAATAGACGTCGATTCGGTTGGTGTCATCCTCACGGGAGTATGCCTGATGCGTGGTGACGCTGCGGATGAGGTAAATGCCCAGACCTCCGATGGGACGACTTTCGGTATCGAGAGAAATGTCGGGTGCTGGAACCTCGGCAAAGGGATTGAAGGGAGCGCCCCAGTCCTTAACGGAAAAACAGAGCATGTCCTGCCCGTCGAAGAAGACTTCGCGAAGGGCGATTTCCGCGTTGCCTGTCGTGCCTTCCGGATAGGCGTAGCTGAACACGTTGACCAGCAGTTCTTCCGTAACGAGTTCGACGTTGAGCAGGGCGGGAAGAAAGCGGGGCGGAATGTTCTCGGAAAGAAAATTGTTGACGGCTGCGAGTTGTTCCAGTCTGGCAGGAACATGAAGCTGTGGCATGGATGCCTCCTGCGGCATGAAGAACTGCAACGTTTTTAGATGCGCGTTGCGTACTTCGTTCTGGCGAACTTGGATGTTGCTGCAGGGCGGCACGGATATGTGGTCGCCCTGCGGCTTTTCAGCGCATGCCGGCCAGCGCTTCGTCAAGGCCGGGATAGACCTTGAGAATGGACGTGAAGCCGGAGAGCTTGAACATGTCGGCAACCATGTCCTGCATGGAGCAGAATGCCAGCGCGGTTCCCGCCGCCTTGCAGGCCTTGCCCATGGTAAGAATGCCGCGCAGTCCTGCGGAGCTTATGTATTCCAGACCGCCGAGGTCTATGATGATGCGGCCGGAGCCGGACTTCAGCAGTTTTTGACATTCATCGTTGAATTCCGCGACCGTGGTGGCATCCATGCGGCCGGATATGCTGGTGACGGATATGCCGTCTTTGAGAGTGGTGCTGATCTGCACGGTGAACCTCCGTCTATTGATAACTGAGCATGAGTCCCTGACTGATTTTCAGCCAGCCGTCGAGCGTGACGAAAAGCAGCAGCTTGAACGGCAGGGATATGGTGGTGGGAGAAACCATCATCATGCCCATGGCAAGCAGAATGTTGGATATGATGAGGTCAATGGCCACAAAGGCAAGATAGAGCACGAAGCCTATCTGAAAGGCCTTGGTGAGTTCGGAAATGGTGAAGGCGGGAATCATGATGAGCAGATTGTCCTTGCTTATCATGTCGTGGCGTTCCGCAGGCCAGATGCGTCTGGCCGTTCCCATGAACATATTGGTTACTTTTTCATCGGAGTTGGCGGCAAGAAAGCGTCGGAGCGGAGGAGACGCCTTGTCGGCGGCGTCGAGTATGTCCGTGAAGCCTGGCTGAGCCGGAAGCGTGAGATTTTTGACGATGTCGGCGGTGTCCATGGCCACGGGAGCCATGATGAACACGCTGAGAATGATGGCAAGCCCGTTCATGACCATGGTGGGAGGCACCTGCTGCACGCCGAGGGCATTGCGCACAAGAGAGGTGACCACCACGATCTTGACGTAGGAGGTGACCATCATGAGAAAGAACGGAGCCAGTCCCAGAAGGGACAGAGCTGCCATGAGGTACAGAGGATTGATGTCGGACATGGAACGCAGCTCCAGAGAGCTCTACAGCGTTTCGGCAATCTGAACGCCCAGAGTACCGTCCATGTCAACCAGGCGGCCCCGTGCTATGGCCTTGCCGTTGGCCCGTATGGTCACGGGAGAACTCATGTCGCCGTTCAGGGAAAAGGTGTAGCCCGGGGCAAGCGCTTCAAGTTCTCCCACCGTAATGATGCGGCGATCCAGTTCAAAGCTCAGGCGAATGTCTATGTTGTTGATTTCGGAGTTGTCCATGGAGGCGTCCGGTTCTTCGGATAAGGGTGAGGCAAGCGTGACGACATTTTCGTTCACGGTGCAGGAGGCCGTGAGGCCCGGGGCGCATTCGCGGCGGAGACGCAGAATCAGCGTGTCCGGAGCCGTCCAGACTTCGGGAAGGAGCACGTCTTCCGGTTCGAGCGTGGCGACCTCTTCATGACTTATGTAAAGATAGCCCGATTCAAGGGCGACTTCAAGGGGAACGGTTTTCACCGTTTCCTTCAGCGGGCCGTCACCCCGTACGGGAAGCTCCCTGAGCGCCCCGGAGAGAACTTCAGCGTTTTCGGCCTGCAGGGGAGAGAGGCAAAGAAAGGTCGTCAGTTCGGGCAGGCCGTTGCAGGCGGAAAAAGATGCCCTGAATCCCGTGGAGAAGGCTGTTTTGACCTCCGACGGACCGAATGCAGCGTTTTGAACGACCAGCGTTTTGCCGAGCGATGTCCGCAGGGCGGAGAGAAGAGGCGCAAGCAGAGATTCCATGAGCGCCCGGCGAACTTCTTCAGGCAGCGTGCGCTCATCAAAGGCAGGAGGCAGTCCGTTTGCATCGGCGAAAGCCTCATGTCGAAGCAGCAGGGCCGTATCGTCAAGCGAAACCTGCCATTTCGTTCCATCGATTTCCACGTCGAGAACGCAGGCCGGAGTGAAGGAGGGGGCATCCGGCAGAGGGAGCAGACTGAGCTCTCCAGCCCCGAAAGAGCAATGCCACGGAGATGGACGCAGCAGCAGAGAGTTCAGGAGAAGGGCCTTTTCCCTGGGAAGAAAAGGAGGTCTGAAGAGAGGGTAGAATGCAAGATCCGCCATGTCGTTGTTCCGTCTGAAGAGAGCTTGCTGCGTCTGCCTGCGGCAGAACGGGTTCGGGTCGAAAGAATGTGGTCATGCGGCATGCCGGAATGATGCCGTAAGTACTTTGCGTGAGGCTTGCGGGCTTATTCGGAAGAGAGCTGTTCCTCCGTCATGTAGGTGCGCGACCTGCGGCCGGAGTCATTTTCCTCCCTGCCGGAATCCTGGGTGACCATGACGCGGACACTGCCGTTTTCCAGCTTTTCCAGCATGGACTTGAGCGAGTCCTGAGCCGATACCAGCGTTTGAAAGGAGGATGCGTCGGAGCTTGAAAGCGTGACGAAAAGCCTGCCGTCCATGTCGCGCTGGAGCGTGATTTCCGTGTCCGGCAGGGCATGACTGCCGAGAGAGAGGCGCACTTCGTGTCCGCCCTGTTCCGGCGTGGAAACGAGGATTCGTTCCACCAGAGTTTCCAGCTCGGTCATATCCGGTGATTCCGTTGACTCCGTGGGAGCGGCAGTGGGGGCAGCCTGCTCCATGCGTCCTGCAAAGAGACTTTCCAGAGGACTCGTCATGCCGGAAGGAACAGACGGTTCATCGGCACGGAGAGGCTGTTCCTCGTTATTCGCCCCTTGGGTTCCGCCGCTTTCCAGGTCGTGCCTGCCGCTTTTTCCCCCTTCCAGCGATTTCAGAAAACGATCGGCGGCTTCCCTGTCGCAGGGAAGGGGAGACGATTCCCCTTTCGGCTGCCGGATATTTTTTTCCTCAGAGACCGGCTCGGAAAAACGGATGTTCATGTTGCTCATGATGCTAGCTCCTTGGTGCTCAGGCGTCTTCACCCTCGGCTTCGGCGCCCTTGCGGGAAATGGGACGGAACTCTTCCAGTTCCAGATCTTCCCTGCGCTCTTCTTCCTTTTTGGCCTCTTCCTTCCATATGTTTTTGTGGGCTTCTATTTTGGAAGTGTTTCTGGCGGCGATTTTTGCGGCCGTTTTGGCGGCTTCCAGTTCGGAGCGACGTTGCTGCACCTCCTTTTCTGCGGCAAGAACGGCCTGTTCCCGAAGATTTTCCTCCTCCGCGAGTCGGGCGAGGCCTGCCTTGAACATTTCCAGCCTTTCAAGGCTCAGCGGCACGTTCATGACGGAATCGTAGCGGCGGTCTTCCTCCTGTTTTCGCCAGATGCGGTACTCTTCCAGTTCCTTCCTTTGCTGTTCAAGGTTTTTCTCCGCCTCCCGGACTGTCGTTTCCGCACTGCGCACGCGTCTTTTGGCGCTTTCCTCCCTGTACTCGCGCACGGTGAGCAGAGCGGCAAGAGGGTAGGCCTCCACGGTCAGCGCACCGCCTCGAACAGCCCTTCCAGAGTCTGCTCGAACGTGCTTTTTTCGCCGAGCCCCTGCTTGAGAAAGGCGTTCACCTTGTCTATGTGCGCGAGGGCATCGTCGGCTTCCTTGTCCGCCCCCTTCTTGTATTCGCCTATCTGCACGAGAAGTTCCACTTCCGCATATTTGGCCAGAATCTGCCTCAGTCTCTGGGCGGCCTTTTTATGCTCCTTGCTCACAATGGAATTCATGACGCGGCTCACGCTGGCCTGAACGTCTATGGCAGGGTAGTGGTTGCGTGCGGCCAGCTTGCGCGAAAGAATGATGTGTCCGTCGAGAATGGAGCGGGTTTCGTCGGCAATGGGTTCGGTCATGTCGTCGCCTTCCACAAGCACGGTATAAAGCGCCGTAATGGACCCCTTGTCGGAATTGCCCGCACGTTCCATGAGTTTTGGCAGTTCGGAAAATACCGAGGGCGGAAAGCCGCGCCGCGTGGGCGGTTCACCTGCGGCCAGCCCGATTTCACGCTGAGCGCGGCCGAAGCGGGTGACGGAATCCATCATGAGCAGAACGCTTTTGCCCTGATCGCGGAAGTATTCGGCAATGGCCGTTGACGTGTAGGCCGCCTTGAGGCGCTCCATGGAGGAGCGGTCGGAGGTGGAAACCACGAGCACAGCCTTTTTCCTGCCTTCTTCTCCGAGGTCGTTCTCAATGAATTCCCGCACCTCTCGGCCTCGTTCGCCTATGAGGGCCAGAACGCACACCTCGGCGGAGCAGCCCTTGATGATGCTGGAAAGCAGCGTGGACTTGCCGCCGCCCGCCGCAGCAAAAATGCCCATGCGCTGGCCTTCGCCGCAGGTAAGCATGCCGTCTATGGCGCGCAGTCCGAGCGTGAGGGGGCGACTGATGATTTTTCTCGTCATGGGGTTGGGCGCTTCGGCAAAAACGGGATAGTGCTGTCTTGTTCGCAGAGCAGGCCCTCCGTCGATGGGCTGGCCGAGACCGTCGAGCACGCGTCCGAGAAGCTCCTCGCCCACGGGAACGGAAAGGATTTCTCCCGTGGGAATCACTTCCGTGGCGGGAGAGACTCCCTGACAGCTTCCGAGAGGCGAGAGCAGCGCCACGTTGCGCACAAAGCCCACGACTTCGGCTTTAAGCGTGAAGTTCTCCCACGGGTTGCTGAGTATGCAGAGTTCTCCCACCTTTACGCCGGGCACGACGGCGCGGATGATGGTTCCGACGACCTGTTCCACCCTGCCGCGGACGTCCACGGGAGTCGTCGTCTGCACCGCTTCTTCGAGAAGAGCTCCTATGTACTCAAATGCCATGAACGCGCTCCGGAACGTTACTGACGTATTTTACTGTGAAAGGCGTGTTCCAGCGCCTTGAGCTGGGTTTCAAGGCTGGCATCCACGACGCCGAGCTCGCTTTCCAGAATGCAGGAATCGCGGGAAAGGCGGGCATCGGCGACAATGGTGAGAAAGCCGCTGCCGGATGAACCGGCCGTCATGGCGGCAAGCGCCTGCGACACGGCTTCTTCATCGGCAGGAGCCACGCGAACCGTCACTTTCTGCTGGCCGCGTACATTGTTCAGCGCGTTGCGCACGATGCGCACGATGCGATCCTTGCTGTCCATTTCGCCTATGATTTTGCGTATGGCCTGGTTGACCACGCTTACCAGCGTGTCCTCTATGCCTTCAATGAACTCTACGGAACTCAGGATGGTCTCCATCATTTTTTCCGCATGTTCCATTTTGCCTTCCTCAATGCCGTCGCGGTAGCCTTCTTCCTTTTTCCGTTCATAGGCTTCTTCGGCCTGCTGTTCCATGGCTGCGGCCTTTTCCCGGGCGGCGGCAAGCAGAGCATCGGCCTCCAGATAAAGACCGTATTCTGCCGCCTTGACGATTTTTGTCCCTGCGGCGGGCCGCACGGTGCTCTCGGTCAGTCGAAATATGGAGCCCATTCTGGAGCAACCTCTCTGAGAAGGAGTTTTTTCATGGTAAACCACAGAGCCCTTCGCTGCTCCCTTTGCAGTGCAGGGCAAAAAGCCTCAGTCGAAGAAGAAACGCCGTTGAAACAAGGAGTTCTGCGCATCGTCAGCTCCTTGAGCGCTTCCGGCCATTCGGAGGCCGTCAGGGCCGGAAGGGAGGATGCCAGAATGCCGATGCGCCGCCCCAGCGTTCCGAAGGATGTTGGCACGGTAAGAATGTCTCTCAAGGCGCCTATCTGATAGCGACCTCTTTTCAGCGCATAGGAGAAAACATCGGCTCCTATTTCCCGGCGCAGATCCAGCACCTGTTCACGGGCAATGACGCGCGCCAGTTCTTCGGCGTGCACGGCAGCGCTGAAAAGAAGACAGAGTCTTTCAAGCGTAACGGTATCCAGCAGTGCCAGTCTCTGCGATTCTTCGGAAAAATTCCAGTAGCCGGACTCCTTCGGATCGGCGGAAAACCATGCCCGCCTGAAAGTTTCATGATTCCAGAGTGTCGTGAACGGCGTTCCCAGTGAGGCGAGTTTTTCCGGCACGGGAGCTGCAAATTCCCGGTTGAAGTTGAGCATGGCCCGGAAAAGTTCGGGCTTGAGGCTGATGATTTCCGTAAAAAACCGGTAGTCCATGGCCTACTGAGCCTTGCTTTTCTTGTTGCGGACATAGAGGACTGCGGCCGCGGCCAGACCTAGGCAGGCCAGCGCCAGAAGTCCGGCCAGCCCGGCCAGAAGGTAGATCCGGCTGTGGTCGGTTTCGGAAGCGCCGTTTCCCGGCATGGGAACGCTGACCGTTTCCCGTACGGGAACGAGCATGACGGAAACCTTGTCCTGCATGAGTCCGGGAACGGCGTTGGCGGCCAGCTCGCGGATGTACGGAATAAGTCTCGTCACCTGGGATTCCGGCGTATGACGCAGAAAGACTGCGGCGCTCGGAGGCGTGACGTTGCCGGTTCCGAGATCGGTCTGACCGAGCACGACGTGAACTCTTGCCGTGAGCACGCCGTCGATGCGCGACAACGTGTCGGAAAGCTCCTGAGAAAGGGCATAGGCAAGTCGGGCCTGTTCTTCCGTGGAAGAGGAAATCATGCCCTGGGCGGCAAATACCTGCCCGAGGTTTTGAAAATCTTCGCGGGGCAGGCTGTTTTCCTTAAGAATCTCCAGAGCCTGAACAATCTGCTTTTCTTCTACGGCAATGCTGAAGTCATTTTTGGCAGCAATTTTTTCCGCGGCAATGCCGTGACGGAGCAGCACCGACAGCATGGTGTTGGCCTGGCTTTCGCTGAGTCCCTGATAGATTTCAGCCTTGCACCCCGCAAGCAGAAGAACTGCCGCGAGGCAGAGAAGACAGAGAAACCGGCGAAAAGCGGAAAGGCAGTGGGAACGGAAAAACGGCATGGCGGCATTTCCTTGTCAGGACTGGTTGCGGAGCAGGGAATCGAGCCCCTGCGTCGTCTTCTGGGTGACCTGATAGCCGGAATCGGCCTGAAACCGGAGCATGGCCACCTGAAATTGAAGGTGATAGAGTTCGGACGGCGTAAGAAGCGGAGTCTCTCCGTTCCGGGAGGAGACGAGCGCGTCGCCGTCGATGGCGTTTGTCGAGGGGCGGCTTTGCTGAACCTCTTCCTGCCCGGAAAAGTCCGTTCTTCCCAGCTCCGTTCGACCGGCCGCCTCCATGGGGCCTGTCTGAGTGTCGGTCCGCTCAAGAAGCTGTTCGAATGCACGGGAAAGCGAGTCCGGCACGGGAGAGGGGCCGGAACTGACCAGACCTTCTCCCTGCGGAACGCTCATGCGCTCGAAAGCTTCAAGAAGACGATGCGACGAGGCAACGGATACGGGATCCATGGCACTTCTCCGGAAATGCGCAAGAAGTTGCTACTGGTCCAGCTGCTCCAGCAGTGAACGGGCCAGGGCCGCGGCTTCGCCTTGCTCTTTCGAAAGGGGAACGAGAATTTCGCGGGCCTCATCCTTCTTATCGGCCAGACAGAGGCAGAGACCGAGCGCGGCCTTTGCGTCATCATCTTCAGGATGCTCGGAAAGAATGCCGTTGCGGAGCAGGTTTTCTGCTTCTTCGTACTCGCCTATGACGATGTGGCTGAGTGCCTGACCGATAAGAGCCGGAACATGACCGGGACGGACGGCCAGAACTCCGTCGTAGATGGTGCGGGCTTCAAGAACCATGCCTTTGTGGCAGCCGGCATTGGCAATGTCGAGAAGGCGGGTGATCTGGGAATCGGTAAGCATGCGATCTCCATGCGATTGACGGTGAGTGGGCGGGATTTCCTGAGAAGGCTTTCCCGGAAGAGTGGCTTCCGTATTGCCTTGTTTCGACAGAAGCGGAGGGCTTGAAAGCCCGCGGGCTTTCCCTGCGCGGAACCGTCCGCGCAGGATGACGGAAAGGAGTAAGGCTGCCTAGTTGGAACGCTGGGCGAGGCTCTTCATCATGTCGGTCATGCTCTTGGTCACGGTGGACAGCGCTTCCATCAAGGTGTTGTACTGACCGACTTCAAACTGCAGGGAAATCATCTGTTCGTTGCTCAGCTCTTCGCCGTTGGCAAGTTCCGCCATTTTGGTGTTGAGGTCGGAACCCTTGGTGCTTATGCCCTGCAACGTGTTTTCAAACATCTGGGAAACGTTGAATCCGCTGATGGAATCCATGATGTGCTCCTTTATCAGGCAAAAAGTCTGTCGAGAACGGTGGAGGCAGCCTGCACGGCCGCTCTGGCCGCCTGTGCCGTTTTCATGTCGTCCGGGGTAAGGCCCCTGTCCATGGTGCGCCGCAGTTCGGCGTCCATGGCGGCTATTTCATCCCGAACGGCGGTCTGTGCGCCGTAGGGGGCGTTCTCCATGATATCGAGGACGGAAACAAATTCACTCATGGGAACCTCTCAGAGGGTAGGTTGTGGTTTGGTTGTTTCGGCTCAACGTAAGCTCATCAACGGAAATGTGCTCCAGTCTGTAGCCTCCCGGAAGTTCGCCGCCTTCAAAGATGCGTTCGCCTCCGGCGAGGGTGATGAACTTGAGCGCACCCATGGATACCGACGTAACGCGGAAGCTTGCACCTTTGCTTTCCTCAGCCGGGGAGGAAACACGGGGGGCGGGCTGTTTCTGCTCCTCCCTCGCGTAGATGTTGTCGCTTTTGGCAGGCTGTATCGTTTCTGAGTCGTTGACGATGTCGAATCGAACCGGAACTCCCAGCCGGTTCTGCACGTCCGCCACGGTTTTTTCCAGTGCGGATCTGGTCTGCGGAGTAAAGGCGCCGTGCAGGACGATTTTCCCCGGCAGATAATCGGTTTTTACCGAGTCTAGCCCTGCCGCTGCAAGCGCGGGCATCAGCAGGATCTGCACGTCCGGTTCGTGCCGGATGTCGCGGAAAAGGGCCAGTTTTGGCTTGCCCGTAGTCGGCGATTCCTGAAGGTCGGGCACGTTGCGTATGGCTTCGGTAAGCGCCTGCTCCTCCAGAACGCCGTTTTTGATGTAGCCCTTGACGAGCAGCCCCGGATGTGCGGAAGGCGGCAGTTCCGTAACTTCGGGAAAAAGCCCGAGGGTGTTGAACGAAGCCCTGACAGCATCTGCGGAATCGGAACGTACGGTCACGTCCAGATACACGGGAAAATGCAAAAACTGTGCCAGGCGGAGCAGCCTTCCCCGTTCTCTGTCGGAAGCGATTCTCCCTGTGACGGTTACGCCGTTTTCCGTGCCGGTGACGCTGAGCTTGTCATAACCGGCTTCCCTGAGAAGTTCACGTACCTGTTCTTCCCGGGAAAGCTCGTCGTTCGTTCCGTTCCATGTGAGGGAAAGCAGGCCGGTAAGAACAACGGCCAGCAGCACGGCAGCTTTGCCGACATGTCTGCGGGAGCTTCGGGGAGCGGAAGGCAAAGGTTCGTTCCGTTCCTCCTTTTCCTGAAGTGAAAGAGTCGAGTCTTCGCTTGTGGAGGCAGCATCGTTGTCGTCCGGCGCGGCGGATGCCGACATTGTTGGCGTGTCCCGGGAGTCCTGCGACGGCTGTTCGGACTCTTCGGGGTTTCTCATGCGCGCGAGATGGTCCTCCACTTCCTGCCATGCAGTCGTTTCCGTCGAGCCGCTTTCGGTCCATGCCAGCATGACGAGGCCGATTTGGAAGGGACGGCGCGGAGGCAGAGCCTGTTCCTGCTGAAGAGAGGAGCCGGCAAAACTGACGGGGCCGTCCAGAGGTTCCAGCGACACTTCCTGCCTGTCTTCGTTTCCCGCAACGCGCAGCACGGCGTGACGGGCCACAAGGGAGGAGTCTTCGAAAATGAGATCGCAGGAATCATCGGTGCCGATGACATAGGTTCCCGGCCTCAGCGCTATTTCCGCCCCGAGGTGAAGTCCGGAGAAAACTCTGAGCGTCACGCCGTTCATTTACAGAGTCCTTTCCGAACCGGCGAGAGTGGAGACCCTGGGCGTGCTGGAAGAGCGCGAGCATCCCGCGCCCCTGGGCTGGGCGGGCACACGGGGTTCATAGTCCGCCTGCGTGGCGGCACGGTGAAACGAGGGGTCTTCCACCTGGGAAGGAATGTTGTTGTCGTTGAGCTGCACGATGCGGGGAGTGATGAGTATGAGCCTCTCCATGCGCTTGCTCTGTTTTGCCTTGGTCTTGAACAGATTGCCTATGACGGGGATGTGCATGAGCACGGGAACGCCGCTTTCATCCTCCCCTTTCTGCTCATAGTAGTAGCCGCCTATGAGCAGGCTTTGTCCGGCGTTGACGATGGCCTGGGTGTTGATTTTTGTCTGCTTGATGGGTGGAACGCCGCTGTTTGTCGTGACGCTGCTGCTGTTGTCCTGGTCGTCCTGCACGTTGACGGCAAGTTTGATGGACGTTTCTCCGTTTTCGCGGATGATGTGCGGAGTCACGCGCAGAACCGTGCCTGCCTCCACCTTATAGAGATCCACGGCCTGATAGCCTTCCACTTCCACATAATAGGTGGTGGTGTTTTCCAGCGTGGCCTGGATGTTGTCCACCGTGAGCACGGAAGGACGTCCCAGAACGCGGGCTTCATTGTTTTCTTCCAGAGCCTGAATGCGCGCGAGAAAAAAGTCGCTGCCGTGCGTGTAGATGGTGGACAGCGTCATTCCCGCGCTGTCGATGACGCCGGGGGAAGGCATGCCGGTGCCTCCCGTGGCGGATCCGGAAATGGTACCGCCGCCGCTCCAGCCGTCGCTGTTGTTGCCCGCCCCCTGAAAGGCGATGCCGAGCTCACGCTTGAAGTCCGTGTCGATGTCCACGATGGCGGCATGGATTTCCACGAGTTCCACGGGCTTGTCCAGATCCTTGATGACCTGGGCGTAGTAGGGCATGCGATAGGCGGCGTCGCTGACGAGAACCGCATTGACGCGAGGGTCGGCCATGATGCTGATGCTGCCCGTACTTACGGGAGTGGCGGCTGCCTCGGGCTGGGGTACGGAAGTTTCCACGTTGCCGAGCGCGGAGAGTCCTTTGCCGCCGAGTTTTTCCACGGTGGCCTTTTCCTGCGTGACGCGCGTGCCTGAAACGGGAGAACCCATGACCATGGCTCTGAGTATGGATGCTATGCCGGGAACGGTAACGGTTTTGTCCATGCTGCTCACGGTCATGTCTTCGGCCCAGGCGTGCTTAAGCGGAAAGACCCGCATGACGATCTGCTCCGTCTGCGAGGCTTCAAAGGCGGCTACGGCGCTGCGTATCTGTTCCAGATATTCCGGCGGGCCGGACACGGAAATGACGTCCCCCGCTTCTCCCAGGGAGGGGGGAAGCTGCGGCGAGAACACCGAGGAATTTTTGAGCGCGTCGTAAAGCTGACGTGCCGTGCCGGTGCGGGGCGATATGAAGGTGCGGCTGCTTTCGCTTGAGGCATAAAAGTGCAGCGTTCTTCCCAGGGTGTACCAGCTCACGTCAAAGGCGTTCTGCATTCCCGTAAGAAAGGTGAGCGGATCCACATTCTGAAATTTTCCGCTGAGCTTGCCTTTTACGGAAGGGGAGATGGCGGCCGTATAGCCTTCGGCCTGCGCAAAGCTCATGAGCACGGTTCCGAGTTCCTGATGGTCGGCGTAATAGGAAAAAGGATACCGGAACGGGCCTGCGGCCGCAGCCGCGGCGCAGAAGAGGAAAAAGCACAGACAGCTCATGCATGCGAGTCTGAATGCCTGACGGAAGATGCGCCGGAGGGCGGAAGCGGAAGGGAGAGTCGTCATCCCTGAAAGGCCCCTGAGGAAAAAAAGTCGCCGAAGGAAAAGCTGAACGGAGAAGTCGGCCGCGCCCCGGAGTCAGAAACGGAAATCTGTTTTTTCCACCATGCCAGATCATTGAGAAAGTCGCGCACTTCGGCAAGAAGGTCGGCTTCCGAAATGTCCGAGAGGCGGAATGTCCGGTACAGTTCAAAACCCCGCTCTCCGATGCTGAGCACGGAGCGGCGCTTTTTCATGCAGCCTGCCGCAAGACTTGCAGCCCGGCGTACGACGTCGTCCGCATGCTCATCGTTTTCTGAAGGAACGGCGTCGAGAACGGCAAGCAGTATGCCGGTGCTGCTTTCGGGCGAAAGCAGCTCGAAATCCAGTCCGCCTTCCAGAAAGAAACGGAAAACCCCGTCATCGTCGGGCAGGGCCTGGTTCCATCCTGCGGCTCTGGTGATGATGTCGGCGGTCTGCTGCAGGGGCGACGTCATGACAAACTCCTGAGTTTTTCCCAGTCTAGTGACTTTTGAGGATGGCTGTCAAATATTCGGATGAAATGGAGTATGCAAGTTCGGCAAAGGCCATTTCCGGCCTTCATGCGCGTCTCGGAAAGAGAGTTCCCCTTTCCGAGATGTGCGGATCAGCCGAGAATTTTCGTTCTGGTCTGGTTCATGTTCTGCTGGATGGTTTCCTGCGAGCTGAGGGCTTTTTGAATGAGAGCCTTGAGCGCCTCATCCAGACTTTCCAGATTCTGCTGCTGGGCGCGGATGCGTTCCACGTCGGCTTCCGATTCCTTGAGCGCGGCGTCGTACATGGTGCTCACGCACTGACCTATGCTGCCGAGAATGCTGCTTGTTCCGTTCATGGCAGAGTTGAATGCCTGCACTTTGGTGTTGAGCATCATGTCGGCCTGCTGCCTGGCAAGGGTGGCGGCATTTTCTGCCTTTTCCAGCGTGGCGTTCATGGCCTGCTCGCCGACAATGGGCTTCGTTCCGCCGCCCGTGGCGGTTTCGATGGAGGATTTGTAGGCATTCTTGGCCGTCTGTTCGTTGCTTGCAATGCCCTTGGACGTGATGCCTATGGAGGCCGCGCCCTGGGCTATGCTCAAGGCTCCGGTGACGACGCCCGTGACCAGCTGAACTATGGCCTTGTCGCGTATGGTGTCGGCCTGCTTCTCTATTTGGGAGACCATTTCTTCCGTCTGAACGGCGCGCATTTCGGCGTTCCGACGGCGTTCTTCCGAGCTCATTTCCGTAATCAGGGCAAGGTAGGTGCTGCCGAAGGAGGGCAGGGCCACGACCCCGGCACAGGAGGATGCCGTGCCGAACGGTTTGGGCAGAAGGGCGCGTATTTCGTCCACGGTTTCCATGAAGGAAAGCTTGCCGTCCTGCGAAGTGGCAAGAACAAGCTGCTCAAAGTCGCTGTCAGTCTTGCCCGTGGCCTTGGTGTAGGCGGTCTTCAGAATGTCGTACAGAGGCTGGTCGAACCCGACGAGATTGTTTACGCTGTCTATGGGCATGGAATAGTCCTTTTTTCTGACCGTTCCGGTCAGGCCATGGTCGGAGAGGCTCCCAGAATGGCGGTCTGGGCTTCTGCGCATTCTCCGACGATTTCTCTGACTTTCGACATGAGATCGTTGGCTCTCTCCATTTCCGATTCCACGAGGTCGCGATCCATCTTGATGGCTTCGCGGAGGCGTTCGAGAATGGCCTGCAGTTCCTTGCTGTCGGCCTGGCTCTGCGAAATGTTATAGTCGAACACCGCGCCGGCTATGGTGGCTGCTCCGGAACCCATGCTCACTGCACCGGAGGCAATGTTGGTCACCTTGGAGGCCATGCTCGTGACTTGCGCGGCCTTCTGGGCTGTCTGGCCGGCAGCGTTGGCAATGCCGCCTGCGCTGGAGGCAAAGCCTGCGCCGAAGCTGACGGCGATGGAAGCCACCATGAAGGCCATGTTCACGCCGAAGCCGAACCACTGCGCGGTTTCGTCGCTCATGCCCATTTTTTTGCCGAGTTCCGTGAAGCCTGCGGCAAGGCTGTACTTTCCGTCGGAGGCGAGAGAAACCACGCTGTCTATGGTCATGGCCATGCCTACGGCGCCTGCGGCAATGAGCAGAGGATTGCCCGTAAGAGCGCCCGCCACGATGCTGGCGGCGGAGGCAATGGCTCCAATGATGGCCCCGATGATTTTGAAGGCCTTGAGAAAGGCGTTGGCCACGGACTTCTTTTTCATTTCCTCCAGTCGGTCGGCTATTTCCTGGAGTTCCTTTTCATTGACTGCCGCCTGCTGCTCTCCCTTGAGTTCCAGGCTGGCCACGCCGTCGCGGCAGGCCTGCCGTCGCACGTCGTCGCCTATGGCGTTGATCAGAGTGTCGAGAGAAAGGGGGCTGGAAGAAATGGGCAGATCGGGCAGGCCGAGTTCGGAAAGAAGCGCCTGAAGTTCCTGCTCCGTGGAATCCGGAATGGTGGAATCGGTGGCGGCGCTGGAGTCGGTCTTTTGGGTTCCGGCGGTCACCGAATAGAACGTTGTTCTGTTTGTGTCGTTTATCGTGTTGAAATCAACCATGATTTACTCGCTTGCATTAAGCATGGTAAGCAGCGCGCGGGCCTTTTTGTGGCAGGAGGCGTGCTCAGGGTTCGATTCATCCCCAAGAGTGAGCAGACCTTTGAGGGCGCCGACGGCGTTTTCCTTGTCGCCGAGCTGGATGTAGCACTTGGCGGCGAACAGAAACGGAACGGGATTGCGCAGAAGATCCACCGTGCCGGCCATGGCATAGGCATCGATGGCGCCTTTAAGGTCGCCCTGCGCCTGCCGGCAGCCGGCAAGGCCCAGCCAGAAGCGATCTTCCTTGTGTCTGTACAGGCACAGGGCCTGGAACACCGTTCCGGCGTCGGCGAAGTTGCCGGAGGTGTAGAGATTGTAGGCCAGTGCGTAGAGTCCTTCTATTTGTTCGTCCGTTACGTTGCACACGTCGCCGATGCTGGCGCCCTTGTTCAGCGCCGTAATGATGGCGGCAATGTCGTTGTCGCTGAGAGGAGTGGATTCTGCCATGATGTTCCCATCCTGAAAAATGAAGTTGCTGAGAAAAGTGAAAGACTGTGACGGCCTATTGCCCGCGGGCAAGATTGGTGAGGGTCTGGTTGGCGTTGGATATCTGGGTGTTCGCACCCTGCAGATAGGAATTGTACTGCCCGATGAAGTCCTGCAGATACACCATGAGAGTCTGCGTCTTGTTGCCGATGGTCTCCTGATAGTTAGTCAGAGACTTCAGGTTGTAGTCCCATTCATCGCTGTTGTTTGCAAGATCGTTGCCGGTGGTGTCGTAGCTGAGCCCGTGTTCCTTGAAGTAGTCCGCCATGGCCTGAGGCATCATGGATGCCTTTT
>CALUPL010000019.1 GCA_944322635.1 uncultured Mailhella sp. | reverse complement strand
CATGTTCGGCCGACTCAAGGATTGGCGCAGAATAGCCATGCGTTATGACCGTTGTGCCCACACGTTCTTTTCGGCTATTTGTCTCGCTGCCATTGTCATCTTTTATATTTAATGAGTCCTGAACCTAGCAACATATGGATATGACGGGACAACATTCCGCTTCTGCTATGCTCACGCCCTTCCATTCACACAATTTCCGCAATATTTCTCCTATGGCTCTCTCTCACCATAGAAAACCTGTCGGCGGTATTTTGGTGCAAATACTATGTGATATTTGCAGTTCCATTTTCGTATGCACTGACTTCTTTGTGTCACCCATTGTGACCTCCTTTTGATTTGCTTGTGGGCGCAGTTGCCGGACCGCACCTCTTTCTTAACAAATCAAAAGGAGTGTTTATTACTTACGCATAACTATAAGTTTTCGGGAACCCCAGCCTAGCTGGGGGGGCTTTTAACCCAAAAGAGGTGGAACCTGTGCGGGTCCACCTCTTTTGGGTTAAGAAAAAGGGCTGTAAAAACACAGCCCTTGAAATTCGGTGGTGCCGAGGGACAGAATCGAACTGCCCACACGGGGATTTTCAGTCCCCTGCTCTACCAACTGAGCTACCTCGGCACAACGAAAGTTAATTTACTTCAACTGAAAACAAATGGCAAGCTTTTTTTGAGCTTCCTGCAGATATTCCGTTGTCACTCCGTAAGATTCCCGGGGCCCTTCGGAATGGAGGCCTCGACGATCCGTACCTTGTAGTCGCTGGCTTCGGCGGGAGGATTGACGAAAATCACGGTGAAGGGAACTTCGTTGCCGGGCAGTACGTTCGTGTTCGCCTCGACGATGTCGAGCTTATTGTTGAGCACTTTGTCGAGTTCGTCCTTGTCGAGCAGTTCAAGCTGGAAAGAACTCATGCTGTTGCCGGCAAGCTGCTGCTGCGAAACCAGCTTGTTGCCGTTTGCATCGTACAGTTCCGCTTCAAGCCGGATGAGTTCACGGGGCACAGGAAAATTGTTCCTTACCTTGCCCTCGATGATGACAAGATTGCCCACCTTCTCGTTCTTCACCTGATATTGGCGCACGTCACGCAGTTCCAGCTCGCTCACCATGGAAACAGGATCCGAAGGATCCGCCGTTTCAAGGCCGAGATAGGGAGCGACAAGCCCCTTCAGCCCGTCCAGATAATGCGTGTTTTCCCACATCCAGCCGCATCCGGCCGCCAAGGCGAGACAGACGAGAAAACTTGTCAGTCTCGGCAGAATGGAACGCTTTTTGCGCGGCATATCCAGTCCGCCGAAGGATTCCGCACTGCCGGAGCCGTCCAGACGCAGGCCCTGAGAAGCCCTTCTTTCCGAAAGCCCCTCCCTCTGTCTGCGGGACGCGCGAGGCTCGTCCACGGCAAGTTCAAGGCCGCCGTTCCGGGATGTGCGTCCGCGCCCGCCACCGAGGGAAAGCGTTCCATCCTCTCCACGTTCGGACACGGAGGTCTGTCTGGAACTTCTTCCTTCAGCAAGATCCAGACCTCCGTTTCCATGCGTCTCCCTTGTCTTTTCCTCTCCCCCGAGAGAAAGCCCCCTGTCGGCAGGAGGTTCCGTCTTTTCTTCCAGCGGAAGCGTAAAGATGTGACGGCAGACCGAACAGCGAAGCTTGGCGCCGGGTCTTACCTTTTCATCCGGCAGACGATAAACCGTATTGCACTGGGGACAGGTAACGTTCATGAAGCAATCTCCAACATTATGTGATAGCGCATCGAGACCATACACCGCCTGCGTCAGCAGTCAAGCAGCTCATAAATGGCCGGAAGCGTGCGATATCTTTCGGCGTAGTCCAGACCGTACCCGACAATGAACCCCGCAGGCAGATCAAAGCCCGCGAAATCGGAGTGCACGGAAAACTCCCGCCGTTCCTTTTTGTCAATGAGGGCGGCCAGCCTTATGGACTTTGCCCCGCGGGAGGAGAAGTACCGCATGAGAAAATCCATGGAACGGCCGGTATCCACGATGTCTTCCACAATAAGCACATGACGGCCTTCCAGCGATATTTCCACATCCTTGGTAATCTGCACGTGCTCACTGCTGCTTGCCCTGTCGCCGTAACTGGCAAGACGGACGAAATCAATGAGAAGATCCGTCTTCATGGCACGAACAAGATCACTGAAGAAAGGAAACGCGCCTTTCAGCACGCAGACGGCCACCACCGTTTCACCTTTATACACGTCGTCTATCTGCGCTGCCAGTTCCTCGACGCGGCGCTGAATTTCCGCCGAGCTGAATACTTCCTTCATATTATCCATGAAATATTACCGCCTGATGAGACTCATGAGAAACTGCTTCATTTCCGGACCGGGAACATAACCGGCTTCACTCGCCTCAATGTGTCCGTCTCTGTTGTAGATGACATTGAAGGGAATGGCGTCTATCCTGTAGGCACGGGAGAGTTCCTCCCCTCCGTAATAGACGGGATAGGCTCCCAGCATGCCCATGGACTTCACGAAGGAATCCGCCTCGCGTATGTTCTGGTCGATGGCAATGCCTATGATGAGCAGATCCTCTTCGGGAATCTCCTTACGCATCTTGATGAGTTCCGGTATTTCCCGGCGGCACGGTCCGCAGAATGCGGCAAAAAAATTCACGAGAATGACCTTGCCGTGATTTGCCGCGAGTTCGTCAAGCAGTTCGTACGTGTGTACGGGTTTGAGCTGAGCGCCCTTGTCCTGTCCGAATGCCGTGACGGAAGAGAACGACATCGCCATAAGAACTGCGCCGGTCAGCAGCACTCCCGCCATGCGGCGAAAAAAGCCCAACGGCTTTTCTTTCATAATGAATCTCCTTTTCAAGATCGTGCGCACGCGGAATTCTTTTCTCCCGCGAACTTTTTTAGGTGTACTGAAAATCGTTGAAAACGCCAACCTTAAACTATAGGATACATTTCGGCAATCACGCTTCCACCCCGGAAGCCTGCCGAAAGAAGGACGACTCCATGACCAGTATTTCCGATGCGCACGAAGCCGAGCTGATTTCCTCTCCCGGGAAAAAGCAGACCCGAAGCACCTCTGCGCGTGTCAAAAAAAGCAAGATATCCTCAAAGGATACGGATGTCATTGATATCACTGCGGCTCCCGTTTCCGAAGAGACGGAGTCTTCTTCCACGCCCGAGAAGAAAACTGCGGACAAATCTGAACGAAAAACCGGATCTTCCCGGTGCGGAACCTCGGTGAAGAAGGACGAATCGGATTCCGCTCCGGAAGAACTCCCGGAAGTCGGCAGCACCAAGGACGAGCCCGGCGAAGACGACTCCCCCGAAGTCATGGAGGCAGAACTCGAGCAGGCGCAGGACGGAGAACTGCTTCCTGATGACGCCCCCCTTGACGACGCCTTCGACGATCTGAACGACAACGGCCGCGTCATAGACCTCGGCAGCAATCTTCCCGCCATTGCGGAAGACAGACTGCCGAGCGTGGCAGTTCGCGACAATCTTCAGAGCTATCTGCGGGAAGTAAGCAAGTTTCCCCTGCTGGAACCGGAAGAGGAAACCGAGCTGGCCCGTCGCGTACGCGATCACGGCGATCCTCAGGCAGCCTTCCGCATCGTTTCCTCGCATCTTCGGCTTGTGGTCCGCATTGCCATGGACTTTCAGCGCCGCTGGATGCAGAACGTACTCGACCTCATTCAGGAAGGCAACGTGGGGCTTTTGCGGGCCGTCAACAAATTCGATCCCGACAAGGGCATAAAGTTTTCCTATTATGCTTCGTTCTGGATAAAGGCCTACATTCTCAAGTTCATCATGGACAACTGGCGCATGGTGAAAATAGGCACCACGCAGGCGCAGAGAAAGCTCTTCTACAACCTGAACAGGGAACGGCAGAAGCTTATTCTTCAGGGCTTCGACCCCGACGCGGCGCTTCTTTCGGAAAGACTGGGAGTCACCAAGGACCAGGTAGTGGAAATGCAGCAGCGGCTGGATGCCGGCGACGTTTCCCTTGACCTGCCCGTCAGCGACGACAGCGGAAGCGCCTCCCGCATGGACTTTCTCCCTGCGCTCGGCCCGGGAGTGGAGGAAGACATTGCCGATTCCGAAGTATCCAGGCTCGTGCGGGACAGCATTCACGAACTCATCCCTTCCCTTTCGGAAAAGGAAGTCTATATTCTGGAGCACCGGCTTCTCACCGACGAACCGGCCACGCTTCGGGAAATCGGGGAACGTTATCATGTCACCCGTGAACGCATACGCCAGCTGGAAGCGCGCCTGCTGGAAAAACTGAAAGAACATCTCGGGCGCGAGATCAAAGACTTCTCGGAAGAATGGATACAGCCATAGCTCTTCCGTTCACAGGACATTCATGCTCAGTCATACATCACTCCTTCCCCGAGTCCGGCACTCCGTCTCCTCTTCCGCGCAGGCAAAACGTCTGATGGTGGCATCCACTCTTGCCCTCATGCTGCTGCCTGCGGGATGCACGGCCACAGGCAATGGGCTTGCCTCCGATCAGGAGGACATGTACGTCCGTATTCAGCCGACGCAAAAGGCCCCATCCCAGAGGGCGGAACTCATTTTTGCCCAGCTCAAGCTGGACAGCGCGCTGGCCGACAACGATCGTGAAGGAATCATCGATTCCGCCAACCGTCTGCTTCGCTACGGCACGGGAACCTATAAGCTTCCGTCGTCCTCTCCCATCATCGACGCGGCCATCTGGCTTCTTGCCCACGACGACGAAAAGGATGCCGTACCGCTCATTCAAAAAGCTTCCGCCCAGATGCCGGATGACCTTGCGCTGGTTTCCCTGCAGGCCGACCTGCTCATTCAGAACAACAAAAGAAACGACGCCATCGACCTTCTTCGTTCCTTTGCCCAGAAGCATCCTTCCGACGGCCAGGCGCAGGCCGAACTTGCTCTGGCTCTGCTGCGCAGCGCCCGTGCGGAGGAAGCCATGGACGTGTTCCGGAACATTCCGGAAAAGCATCTGACTCCGCAGATGCGTTTTGCCTATGCGCAGGCGCTGAACGTGTCCGGCCGGTTTGCCGATGCCAAAAGGCAGCTGGAAGTCGCCGTGAAGGAAGAACCGGAATACTCCGAGGCATGGCAGCTTCTGGCCCTTACGCAGGAGGAACTCGGCAACAGGAAAGAGGCGGAAAAAATCTACCGCAATCTTCTTGAAAACGATCCCGACAACCGGAGTGCAAGACTGTTTCTTCTCCGCCTGCTGCTTCAGAACGGCGAGATGGATGCTGCGGCCGGCATGGTGATGGAAACGCAGGATCCGCTCCACTTCGCCGTAGCCGCTGCGGCCATGCTCATGGACGAAAAGCATCCCGAACAGGCGGAAAAGCTGCTCACGCTTCTCGAAACCCGAAAGGGAATGCCGGACGGACTCTATTTTTATCATGCGGCGCTGCTTTATGAAAGCGGCTCCGATGCAACCAACGCTCTTTCCTATCTCGACAAGCTGTCCCCTCAAAGTGCGGAATACGACAAGGCCCTCCGCATGAAAGTGCGCATCCTTTACGAGCAGAAACGCTTTTCCGATGCGCTCGTCACGCTGGAAGATCTGCGCAGGCTGCATCCTGAAGACGTGGAACCGCTGCTTCTCATGTCGGAAATGCACGCCAACAGGAAAGATTTCGCCTCAGCAGAAAAAGCCGTGAACGAAGCCCTCAGGCTGCATCCCGACAATGAAAGCGCCGCCTTTCAGCAGGCCTATCTGCAGGAAATGCAGGGCAACAGACGAAAGGCCATGGCACTTATGGAAAAGTTCACTGCCAGGTATCCGGACAACGCTCTGGCGCTCAACTATGTGGGATACAATCTGGCCGACGGCAACAGGGATCTCGACAAGGCCTACAGACTCATCCGCCGCGCCGTGGAGCTGGAGCCGGATACGGACTTCATTCTTGATTCCCTCGCCTGGGTGCTTTTCCGCCAGGGAAAGCTGGATGAAGCATGGGAACAGATTCAGAAGGCTCTCGACGCCTCCGGCAAAGACGGCCCCCGCGATCCCGCCATGCTTGAACACTACGGCGACATCGCCGCGGCAAGAAAAGACGCCGACTCCGCCCGAAAAGGCTGGCAGCAGGCCATGAAACTCTTTGAACAGCTCGGTTATCCCGAAGACGCCACCAGAGTGCGTCAGAAACTGGAACAACTCCCATGATGACAAAAAAAATCTCCCTCGTCGTTCTCGGCCTTGCTTTCTCGGCCTTTCTGTCAGGCTGCGGGCCCAAAGGCATGCCCATAGCTCCGGAAAGCGATGCAGCCGCTCGCTGGCAGGCCTTTGTCGAGCGTTCCGCACGTCCCGCTTCGTATGACGTCATTTCCGGAAGTCTGAGGTTCGGCCCGGTAAACGATACCAGACGTGTGACCTATCTGCTCTGGTCCGCCGATACGGGGGCGCCTTCCCTGCTTGACGATCAGGGCCATGAGCCCGCCGGACTCGAAAGTGCGGACTTCAAGGCAAATTCCCCGGATGATGCACGCACCATACGTCTCGAAGTCAACGCGGGCGTGGGCGCAAATGTGGCCAAGGCCGTGTTTGAAAACGGTCAGATGCTGCTCGTTCTGCCCAGAGATCAAAAGGCCTACGCCGGAGCCGAAACGCCCGAAACGCTGCGAAGACTGCTCGGGCTGCCTCTGCCCATGCGCATGACGCGTCTCAACGACTTTCTCGCGGGACGCTATCTGTCCGCTCTTGACGTCCCCACCCCGGAGCGATACGTCACCGGAGGCGACGGCAGCATTATCTACCGCTACAGACGCGACGGTCAGGACTGCGAACTGGAACTGAACGCCGAAGCTCTGCCCGTGCGCCTGAGCATGGGGAAACGCTGGACGCTTACCATGGCCTACGACGACAGAGACCTTCCCCGTCGTCTGGACGGCAACACGGAAAGCGACGGCAAAGACATGCGCATGGTGCTGCTCGTAAAGGAACGCCGTCCGGCCGATACCCTTTCGGACAACGGCATGCAGCTGAGCGTTCCGGACAACTTTGCCGTCTATTCACTGGACCAATAACCGGACGGGCGCAGCCCGTACCAACACACCGAGTCACTGGAGACTGAAATGAGCATCATCTACATCGCGTCCGATCATGGGGGCTTCAATCTTAAAACCTTCCTCGTGCAGTACCTGAAGGACAAGGGACACGACGTGCACGACCTCGGCCCTTCCGATCCCGCGAGCTGCGACTATCCTCTCAAGGCACAGGCGGTTACCGACGCTCTTCTTAAGGATGAAAACGCCCTCGGCGTTCTCGTGTGCGGTACGGGCATAGGCATGAGCATGGCGGCAAACCGCGTTCCCGGCATCCGTGCCGCGCTGTGCACCACCGAATTTCACGCCTGCTACGCCCGTGCCCACAACAATGCCAACGTCATCTGCCTCGGCGAACGCGTGACCGGACAGGGCCTTGCCGCCAGCATGGTGGACGTGTTTCTGAGCACGGCCTTTGAAGGCGGACGTCATCTGCGCCGCATCAATCTGTTCAACAAGTAATTTTCAAGAGAAGCGGTCATGCCGAAAATACGGGAAGTCTATGTCTGCCGCTCCTGCGGAGCCCAAAGCGCACAGTGGCAGGGGCAATGCCCGAAGTGTCGGGAGTGGAATACTCTTGAGCTTACCCGCCTTGCCCAGACTCCCACGGCACGACCGCACTCAGCAAAACATTCTTCCGCCACGAAAATACAGCCGCTCTCCAGCGTGTCGGGCAGCGACCATGCCGCCTTCGGCACCGGCCTTGAGGCTCTCGACAGAGTTCTCGGACACGGTTTTGTTCCCGGTGCCGCCATTCTCGTGGGCGGAGAGCCGGGCATAGGCAAATCCACGCTTCTTCTCCAGCTTGCCGGAGCCGTTGCCAGGGAAAATAAAATCGTGCTTTATGCCAGCGGAGAAGAATCTCTGCCGCAGATACGAAGCCGGGCCGAGCGTCTGGACGTACTTCACGACAATCTCCTTGCCGTAGCCACGAGTCGCGTGGAAGACCTTTTTCCCGTTCTTGAAGACCCGGAAAGCGCGCCAGCACTCATGATCGTGGACTCCGTGCAGACGCTGGCATCCGACAATGCCGAAGGCCTGCCCGGCAATGTGAGTCAGGTGCGCACCGTAGCCACGGAACTTGTGGAACGCTGCCGCAGAGCAGGCACTACGCTGGTGCTCGTGGGGCACGTCACCAAGGACGGTACGCTGGCCGGTCCCCGACTTCTCGAACATCTGGTGGACACCGTCATTTCTCTGGAAGGCGACCGCAGAGAAATGTTCCGCATGCTCCGAGTGCTGAAAAACCGCTTCGGCCCCAATCAGGAACTGCTCATCTTCCGCATGGTGCGAAAGGGTCTGGAGCTGGTGGAAGATCCCTCAACCTTCTTCCTCGGCGCACGCGACACCTCGCTGAGCGGAACAGCCGTGGTCATGGCCGTGGACGGACAGCGCCCCTTTGCCGTGGAAATACAGGCCCTGGCCACGCGAAGCTATCTTTCCATTCCGCGCCGCACCGGTCTCGGATTCGACGTCAACCGTCTGCACCTGCTTCTGGCCGTGCTGGAAAAACGTCTGCGTCTCAATTTCGGACAGGCGGACATCTATGCCAAGGTCGGCGGCGGAATGCGCCTTCAGGAACCGGGACTCGACCTCGCGCTCGTAGCCGCTCTGCTCTCCTCCTTCTACGACATTCCCCTGCCGGAACGCTGCGTGCTCTGGGGAGAAGTGGATCTCAACGGTCAGGTGCGTCCTGTTTCAGGACAGGACATACGCATGAAGCAGGCGCTTCGCCTCGGCTATTCGCCCATCATCTGTCCGGAAAACCCGAAGAGCAAGGGAATAGCTACCGTTGCCGATCTGCAGCGCCTGCTCTTCCGCAAGGGCTAACCCATTTCTCTTGCCTCCTCCCGCATTCACAAAGGGTCATGAGGCCCTATGGCACGCACTCCGTCGGCCTTTTCTTGAATTTTCGTAACAATCTCATAAGATAAAGAAAGAGGGGCAGCTCGATCACTCGAACTGCCCCTCTTTCTTTGAGACATACCGTAATACAGGGCATGCCATTCGACCTCAAAGGCGTTTCCAGGCTCTTGCCCATAAGTAATTTTTAAAGCGTTGCTTTAAGAACTACTTTTCTTCGTGAACAACCTTCCTTCGGAAAACTTTCTGCCGAGAGCTTATTTTTCGCTTACTTTCGGCCAGTACAGACACACCCAGTCGTCGGCCTCGGGGTTCTCGCTGCTGGCCGAACGCGTGGGATCGGTGGCCGGCGAGGGCATGCGAAGCTCTCCGGCTTCGCCCATGGAAGCGTAGGCTTCCTTCATGCCGGGCACCTGCACCGACAGAAAACCGGAAAGAACAAGGCTTCCGCCGGGCTTCACCAGCGGCATGAGCATGGGAGCCATTTCCCTGAGCGGACCGGCCAGAATGTTGGCTATGACCACGTCAAAGAGCTGTCCTTCCACGAGTTCCACGCTGCCTTCCTGAATTTCGAACTCACCGGACACGCCGTTCATGTCGCAGTTTTCCCGGGAATTGCTGATGGAAAGGGGGTCGATGTCCGCGCCGAACCCGGAAAGTCCCAGCTTCACGCAGCCTATGCCGAGTATGCCCGTGCCCGTGCCCATGTCGAGGAAGCGCTGTCCGGCCTTCATCACTCCGGCCTGATGCAGCAGACTTATGGCCTCAAGGCACATGGTTGTCGTGGGATGATGTCCCGTGCCGAAGGCCGACTTGGGTTCGATGACGACGGGAATGCGGCCCTTCGCATCCTGATCCTTCATCCACGGGGGAAGAATGAGAAAATTCCCGGCTTCCACCGGGGTGAAGTAGCTTCGCCATCCGGCAAGCCAGTCCTTGTCGGGAATGGTCTCGCGCGACAACGCGGCTCCGGGCAACATTTCCGACACGTTGCGGGCCAAGGTCTCGCGCTCCGCTTCGCTTTCGCCCGTCACGCGGAGCAGCATTTCCCCGGTGGGCAGGGATTCCTCCTCCCAGCCCGATCCGGCGCTCTGAGCGACCAGCGCCTCCGCCAGCGGAAAGTCCTCTTCGGAAACAACAATGTCCAGACGATACAACTGCGGCATATTGACACTCCTGCCGTTTTATTTTCATGCCGGGCGGGACGCCCGCCCCCGTCATGTACCATCTGCGCCCCCGCTTGCCAAGAAGACTTGACACGCGCCCTTCTCTGCCGCACATTCGTCCGCATATCGCGGCCCTGCGGCCTTTTCCCTATAAATAACCATTCGGAATCAACCATGGATCTCAACGGACTCATTGTCGGACTCGGCAACCCCGGGCCCAAATTCAGAGGCACGCGCCACAACACCGGCTTCATGGCCGTGCAGATGCTTCTTGAAGAAGTGGAACGCGGCAACGGCCGCAGCCCGGAGCAGCTTTCCGGTTCCCGTTTCAATGCCCTGCTCTGGCGCATACAGATCCCGGGCGGCGGCACATGGCTCGTCGCCATGCCCCAGACCTTCATGAACCTGAGCGGCGACGCCGTGCAGCCGCTCATGGCCTGGTATCGCCTTCAGCCCGAACAGCTCATCGTGGTGCACGACGAACTCGACCTCGAACCGGGCAGACTGAAACTCAAGAAGGGAGGAAGCGCCGCCGGACACAACGGCATCAAATCCATACAGCAGCGCCTCGGAACCCCGGACTTCTATCGGCTTCGTGTGGGCGTGGGCAAGCCGGAAAACCGCGAACAGGTCATTCCCTGGGTGCTCGGCCACTTTGCCGATCCGGAAAGGGAACTCATGGAAAAGGCCTTCCCCAATGCCGTGGATGCCATCATCCGTTTCGCCGTCGATGGTCCGGAACGGGCGATCAACGTAGTCAATACCCGCAAAAAATGACGGACCAGGCTCCGGGACTTGCCAATAGAGAAAAAAAGCTCTATGGTTTTTCTGCCGGATGTCTGTCTTCATCCGATCTCCCTCTTTTATTTCTCCTTGTCGTCACGCTCCATTTCGGCGTGACCTTTCTTCCTCTTCTCCTTTTCCCGGTGGTATCTCTATGCCCATACGGAAACGTAAAGCTCCTGTTGAGCCCGAAACTGTAGAATCTGCTCCTCTTCTTGACGAAAGCGTCCTGAACCTCACGGAACTCAAGACCCGCAAAATGCAGGATCTCATGGATCTGGCGGAAAAGTATCAGCTTGAAAACGCCAGCTCCATGCGCAAGCAGGAACTCATCTTTGCTCTGCTCCAGGCCTGCGCCTCTCAGAACGGCGTCATCCACAGCGACGGCGTTCTTGAAATTCTTCCCGACGGTTACGGCTTTCTCCGTTCCCCCCTGTGCAGCTACATGCCCGGTCCGGACGACGTTTATGTCTCTCCTTCCCAGATTCGCCGCTACCATCTGCGCAAGGGCGACTGCGTTTCCGGACAGATACGCCCCCCCAAGGAAGGCGAACGCTATTTCGCGCTGGTGCGCGTCAATGAAATTGGCTTCGAACCCCCGGAAAACGCCAGACATCTGGTGCTGTTCGACAACCTTACCCCCGTTTATCCCGACCAGCAGTTCCGCATGGAGACCGATCCCAAGAACATGTCGTCGCGCATCATCGACCTCATGTCTCCCATCGGCCGCGGACAGCGCGCCCTCATTGTGGCTCCGCCGAGAACCGGCAAGACCATTCTGCTCCAGACCATAGCCAACGCCATCAACGCCAACTATCCCGACGCCTACCTGATCATTCTTCTGGTGGATGAACGTCCGGAAGAAGTCACGGACATGGAACGCACCGTGAAAAATGCGGAAGTGGTGAGTTCCACCTTCGACGAGCCCCCGCAGCGCCATGTTCAGGTGTGCGAAATGGTGCTGGAAAAAGCCAAACGGCTCGTGGAACGCAAGCGCGACGTGGTCATTCTGCTCGACTCCATCACCAGACTCGGACGCGCCTACAACACCGTCACTCCCTCAAGCGGCCGAGTGCTTTCCGGCGGTCTCGACGCCAACGCCCTTCAGCGGCCCAAGCGCTTCTTCGGCGCCGCCCGCAACATTGAAGGCGGCGGTTCTCTCACCATCATCGCCACGGCGCTCATCGATACCGGCTCCCGCATGGATGAAGTCATTTTTGAAGAATTCAAGGGAACCGGCAACTGCGAAATCTACCTCGACCGTCATTTGTCCGACAAGCGCGTATTCCCCGCCATCGACATCAACCGGAGCGGCACCCGCAAGGAAGATCTGCTGCTCGGTGAGGACGTGCTCAACAGGGTGTGGATTCTGCGCAAGATTCTCGCTCCCATGTCCCCCATCGACGGCATGGAATTCCTGCTGGACAAGATGAAGGGAACCAAGAGCAACAAGGACTTCCTGAACGGCATGGGCCGCTGATTCCGTCCCATGGCGGCCGCATAAAAGGCGTTGACATTCTGCCTTTCGCGGTGCATAGTCCCTTTCACGTCGGGGAATCTTCCCCTTGCGCCCGTGGCTCAGCTGGATAGAGCGACAGCCTCCGGAGCTGTAGGTCGCGCGTTCGACTCGCGCCGGGCGCACCATTTGCCTGTCAGGGGTACCGGATTCCGGTACCCCTTTTTTCATGCTGCGGAACTTATCCAAGAGAGGCCCTTATGTTCGTTCTGAGACTTCTCCTTCTGCTCTCCGCATTTCTGCTGGCCGGATGCGGCACCTACTACAATGTTTCCGTGGATTCCCTGCGTGACACGCAGCAGCCTTCCGGCAACGTTTATGTCATGCGCCCCGGCAACGAGGGCGTAAGCGAAAGCGACCTTCTTTTCCGCGAGATCGTCCGCCAGATAACCCCTGCCTTCCGAGCCCGGGGCTACAACATTGTTGACGACATCCGACAGGCCGACAATGTCGCCGTGGTCAGCTACTGGATGGACGAACCGCGCGTGCACATAGGTACCGACACCATAACGCGTGCTCAGCCCGTCGTCGTGGGATACGGCAGATATCGGCACATCGAATACGTGTATGTCGATGAACCCGTGGTAACAAGTACTACCATATACACCGCCAACCTTCTTGTTGAAGCATATACCCTGACGGCCGACAAAAAACAGGACCGTCAGATATGGCGTACCTCTCTTAGGTGCTCATCCGGCAACGAAGACTTTCATACGCTCATGTTCAGCATGGCGCAGGTGCTGCCCGGCGTTATGGGCACACAGAGCAACGGCCTGAGACAATTCGAGGTCTTTCTCGGAAATGACGGAGAAATCGAAGTGACGGACAAGTCGGACAGCCTGTTCTAACAACGCATTCCATGAATTTTATGGGGCGCAGGCGCATAATGCGGCTGCGCCCTTCTTTATCCGAAAATCTCCTGCTCCCCATAAAAAACGTTTCCATCTCTGCAAAAACACGGCAGTTCCGGCCGGAGCGTTCTTGTGAAAAAGATGTTTTTTGTAAAAAATTCACCGAATTAATAAGCTGCATCTTGCTCCGTAAACGCATTCCTGTTATTTTGAAATGGAAAAGGAGCGCCACCATGGAACTTTCTCTTTTCGGGCAGCAGCTGTCTCTGTTTCCCATCTATCTTTCACTGAAAGTCGCCGGACTCTCCACGCTTGCATCGCTGATACTCGGAACCCTCACGGCACGCCTTCTTGCCAGACGACGTTCCGTGTGTGCCGCCGTCATCGATTCTCTGTGTACGATGCCCATGGTGCTGCCGCCCACCGTTCTCGGCTACTATCTTATTCTGCTTCTCGGCCAGAAAGGTCTCGTCGGCTCCGTTCTGAAGGAAGTCGGCTTCCAGTTCATGTTTTCCTGGCAGGGGGCGGTGGTGGCCGCCACGGTGGTGGTTTTTCCTCTCATCTACAAATCCGCCAAAACGGCGCTCGAACAGGTGGATCCCAACGTGGAAAAAGCAGCGCGTACTCTCGGAGCCTCGGAGATTTCCGTATTCTTCTCCATCAGCCTGCCTCTCGCAGCAAGGGGAATTCTGTCCGGCTCCATGCTGGCCTTTGCCCGGGGCATGGGAGAATTCGGCGCAACGCTCATGCTTGCCGGCAACATTCCCGGCAAAACGCAAACGCTTGCCCTTGCCATATACGACGCCTTTCAGGCAGGCAACGACGCTCTTGCCACCTGTCTTGTGCTCCTCACGTCGGGGATCTGCGCCGTCATTCTCATAACCGCCGACTATCTGCTGGGAGGTTCCCGGTGATCGAGCTGTCCGTTCAAACCACGCTCAAAGGAAAGCACGGAGCCTTTTCCCTCGACATCAACCTGAAAAGTTCTGCATCCCGCCTTGTTCTTTTCGGTCCGTCCGGTTCCGGCAAGACTCTCACCCTGCAAATGCTGGCCGGACTCGTCCATCCCAGGCAGGGACGCATCGTCGTGGACGATACCGTTTTTTTCGACTCCTCAAAGGGCATCAACATTCCGGCCCGCAGCAGACGCGTAGGTTACGTCTTTCAGGACTATGCACTTTTCCCTCACATGACGGTATGGCAGAATCTCGCCTTTGCCCTGCATCAGAAGGAAAAACACTTTCCCGTCGTCGGAAGCGCCTTCCGGGTCCTGTTTCCCGCCAGGCTCACCGAAGAGCAGCAGGAGTCCATTGAGCTCATCCTCGAACTTCTGGAAATCACCCACCTGGCCGGGAGAAGACCGTCACAAATTTCCGGAGGTCAGAAACAGCGCGTGGCTCTGGCCCGGGCACTGCTCATTTCCCCTCGCCTTCTGCTTCTGGATGAACCCTTTGCCGCACTGGATCCTCTCCTGCGCATACGAATGCGCAAGGAGATAGACAAAATACTTCAAAACTGCGGCGTGCCGCTCGTCATGATAACCCACGACCCCGAAGACGTGGATGCCTTCGCCGAAGACCTTGCCGTTTACGCAGACGGGCACATTCTGGCCATGGAACATGATTTCTGCAGCCGGTCACTTTTCGCGCAGGACTCGCTCTCCTACTTGTCCGACATTCTCAGTCGGGGCGGACAGGCCGACAGGCCCTTCGGATTCGACGACGTATAGCATTTCCCGCCGTTCTCTTTTCGCCGAAGTCCGACCTTTCCTCGTGCATGACGTGCGTATTTTCTCCCTATACGGATTCTTTTGCCGGGAACGTCTGCTTCGTCCGCAACATGCCGTATTTTCCCCGCCCACGCAGGTGCAGAAGTCCTGCCCATCTTCTGCCTTCAGCCCTGCCTTCCCCTTACAACCTCAAGGGGAACTTCTGCTTTTCTTCTGCTCACGGCCTGTCCGTAAAAAGCCGACAGCCTTGGCGGATACCAAACAGGCATCTTTGCAGAAGGCACTCAAAAGGTTCTTCGCAGCACCGGGCCGATCAGGGGCTGACAAATTGCCTTTTTCCTGCCATATGACGCGCGGCATGCCCAGCTTTCCGCCACATCTTCTGCATGAGAAAAGGCCGCTTCGTTCATGAACGAAGCGGCCCTGCAATCTCAACAGCCGGTTCCGACCATGCCGCCCGGCTTCAACCCGGAATGAGGAACCGCGTGGAGCCATGTTACCGACGGCAGGAACCCTTCATGGGGTGAATCGGCGGTGAAAACCGCACTTCTCCGCTTTTCTGACAAGATTCTACTTCCCCACCGGGCTGAAGCCGTAATGAGCGAGAATCTCAAGACCTCTGGGAGAAAGCACGAAGTCCACAAACTTCTGCGCCATGTTCCTGTCGGAAGCTTCCTTTGTCACGGCAATGGGATAGCAGACCGGCTTGTGCCCCGTCATGGCCGTTACTATGCGCACGTCCTTGCCTCCGGCAAGGGCGTCGGTGCGGTACACGAAACCGGCATCGGCCTCACCACGCTGAACGTAGCTCAGCACCTGACGAACGTTGTTGCCGAACACGAACTTGCTCTGCAACGCATCCCACGTTCCTGCGGCAGTCAGTGCTTCACGTGCATAGCGGCCGGCAGGAACACTTTCGGGAGTGCCTACGGCAATGTGTTTCACCTCGGAACCGGAAAGAGCCTCAGGACCGGTCAGAGTACCGGAAGCAGGAGTAATAAGCACAAGATCGTTCAGTGCAAAGTCCCTGCGCGTTGCGGAATCAACAATTCCCTTGCTCTGCGCCGTGTCCATGGTTTCCTGATCCGCAGAGGCAAACACATCCACCGGAGCGCCCTGCTCCATCTGACGGAGCAGATTGTTGGAAGAAGCGAAGTTCAAATTGACCTTCACTCCGGTTTCCTTCGTGAACTCCCGGGAAATCTGCGTGAAGGATTCCGACAGGCTGGCGGCTGCGGAAACCGTGAGTTCGGCGGCCACGGCTGCCGAAGCGATCAGACTTAAGGCCAGAACAAAAGCGACGGCGGAAAGTTTTTTCATGAGACACTCCTCATTTCAATATTTTTCTCAAAAATACAAAATTCATTAATTTTTTCAATATGTTTTGAAAAAATTTTTTGAAATAAAAAATACCTGCAATATCAAGATGTTATTTTCCATTTTTTTATGTGATGTGGCGTTTTTCCCATTTGAATGCTCAAATTTTTCATGCTTTCATTTCTGTGTTACTTCCTTCACGTTCTTCGATGTCCCTTTATAGTCATGCAATGCATCCGCCCATCGGAACCATTTTACAGGATTTTTTTAAGATAAATCAGAAAAAATTTCTGTTTTTATCCAGGTCACCATAATTTTCTCTTTCCTTTTTTTCATTTTTATAGGATTAAAAAGACATATTTTAGTCCTTTTTTTTCTTTTTTCGGGACATCCCGCAACGCATCACCCGGAAGGCTCGACATGCCGATTCTCCATCTTCTTCGTCACGGAACTCTTCTTCCCAACCCTGAACGCCGTTTTGTCGGACAGCGCGACATTCCTCTTTCCGAAGAAGGACGTCGGCAGGCCCATTTGCGCCGCAAGGAGTTATTCGCCCTTCCCCTGAAGGAGGTCTGGACATCTGATCTCTCCCGATGCCGGGAAATGACCGCCATCATTCTGAACGGAAAAAGTGTTCCCGTGCATGCCGAACCCGCTTTCCGTGAAATCCATCTGGGCCGCTGGGAGGGACTGACCAAGGCCGAAGTGGAGACGGAGTTCCCCGGAGCCGTCAAAGAAAGAGGAAAAGACTTCTGGAACGTTGCGCCCCAGGGGGGAGAATCCTTCGCCATGCTTGCCCGTCGCGTTCTGCCCGCCCTTCTCTGCCGTCTCCGCACTCTGAAGAGCGACGAACAGGCCCTGCTCGTGGCCCATTCAGGCGTGAACCGTATCGTCCTCATGCAGTACATGGCGCTCAACATGCAGGATTTATTCTCCATTCCCCAGTCCTATGCCGCCTGCACAACACTTCGCTACGGCCCCGAAGAAATGGATGAGCTTGAGTCATTCTGCCTTCGTCTTTTCGCAAAATCATGACTGCAATTGCGGCATACGGTTCTCCCTTTCGTCTGTTTCATATCTTCTCTCCCCCTTTCCCCCTACGCAGAGAGATGGAAACCGAAGGCTTCGAATCGTCCGGAAAAACAATCTCGACATCGGGCGACGGCATTTCAAAATAAATTCTGCGCCTGTCTGCAGAAATTCATGTCAAGAGCGGTTCTGATAAAGTAATTTTACAATAAAAAAACACTTTCTACGTATCTTTTTCATTACAAAAACAAATTATATTTTTATTTTTACTCAGATATGAAATAAAATGCTATTGTGATTTAAATTTCAAACTCTTTTTCTGTATTTTTAAAAAAGTATCATTAATTTTCCTCGTACATCTTGACGAAAAAAAGCTATTTCAATATCGTTAAATAAAGTTTTCGAGTCTGTCTCTGCTAAAGCATTGGCTATGCAGACAGACCTGAGCCTCTTGAGACTCACAGGGTAAGGCGGGAAACGGCCTTGCCTCCATTAAATGCTCCGGCATGGAAAGAAAACGCGAAGAACGGCTTCCCCGGCTCCGGCTCACGCTGCAGTTGGGGCGGAGCCGTGACTGTCGATGTTTCCTTCTAGTAACGAGCATTTTTATGGCCAGAACTTCCATGACTACCATTCCCGTGACACAGGCCGTAGGTACGGTTCTCTGTCACGACATCACGCGCATTGAACCCGGCGTTCAGAAAGGTCCCGTCTTCCGCAAGGGACACATCATCCGGGAAGAAGACATTCCCGTTCTTCTCAGTGTGGGCAAAGAAAATCTCTATGTCTATGAACCCGCCCCCGGCGAAGTGCATGAAAACGATGCCGCCGTTCGCATAGGCAACGCCGTGGCGGGCCGCAACATCACGTTTTCCGAAATCAAGGAAGGACGCATCAATTTTCTTGCCGCCGAACACGGCCTTCTGCGAGTGGATGTGCCCGCTCTTGCAAAAGTAAACGCTTTCCCTGAAATAGTGCTGGCCACTCTGCACACCATGCAGGAAGTAAAAAAAGGCCAGGCCGTGGGCGGCACGCGCATCATTCCCCTGCTTATCGAGGAAGAAAAGATTGCCGCTCTGGAACAGGCGGTCACCGCCCCCGTCATTGAAGTGCTGCCCTTCCGCTCTTTCCGTGTAGGCATGGTCACCACGGGCAACGAGGTCTATTCCGGACGCATCAAGGACGCTTTCGGCCCCGTGCTCAAACAGAAATTTGAAGACCTCGGAAGTACCATTCTCGGACAGAGATTTTCCGACGACTCCATAGAAATGACGGCGCAGGGCATCCGCAACTTCATTGCCGAAGGCGCGGACATGGTGGTTTGCACGGGCGGCATGTCCGTGGATCCCGACGACCGCACTCCCGCCGCCATTCGAGCCGCAGGAGGAAAGGTGGTCACCTACGGCGCCCCCACCTTCCCGGGAGCCATGTTCCTTCTGGCCTATATCGACAATATTCCGGTACTGGGACTGCCCGGCTGCGTCATGTACCACAGGGCGAGCATTTTCGACCTCGTGGTTCCGCGTCTGCTGGCCGGCGTTTCCGTGACCCGGGAAGACATAGTGGCCCTCGGCCACGGAGGCTACTGCGCAGGCTGCGGCGACTGCCGCTATCCGAACTGCGCCTTCGGCAAAAACTGATCTTCCCGAATCGGCCCGTATTCGGGCGTTCCGCTCTGCGGCCGCCCCTCCTCTGGATTCCTCTTACAAGGAGCTGCCCATGTTCATCAAATCCCTTCTTGTCAACGGCGTACGTCGCCAGGTGCTTGTCAATGCGGAAGATTCGCTTGCCAACGTCCTGCGCGACCAGCTGCAGCTCACCAGCGTGAAGCTGGGCTGCGAAAAGGGTCACTGCGGCGCCTGCAGTGTCATTCTCAACGGCAAGCTCACGCGTACCTGCGTGCTGAAGATGAAGCGCGTGCCCGATGATGCCACCATCATCACGCTGGAAGGCATCGGAACGCCCGACCATCTGCATCCGCTTCAGGAAGCGTGGATTTTCCATGGCGCAGCCCAGTGCGGCTTCTGCACGCCCGGATTCATCGTGGCGGCCTATGCCCTGCTTCTCGAGAATCCCTCTCCCACCAGAGAAGAAGTGCGCGAATGGTTCCAGAAAAACCGCAACGTCTGCCGCTGCACCGGCTACATTCCGATCATCAACGCGGTCATGGATGCTGCCGCCGTCATGCGCGGCGACAAGGACATTGAGGAAATCCGCTACAAGGAACCCGTCGAAGGTCATCATCTCGGCTCCACCAAGCCTCGTCCGAGTGCCGTGGCCAAGGTGACCGGCACCGCCGAATTCGGCGCCGACGCCGCCGTTCACATGCCTGCCAACACCCTGCATCTGGCCCTTGCTCAGGCCAAGGTGTCCCACGCCAACATCAAGGGCATCGACACTTCCGAAGCCGAAAAGATGCCCGGCGTGTTCCGCGTGCTCACGCACAAGGACGTCAAGGGCAAGAACCGCATCACCGGCCTCATCACCTTCCCCGACAACAAGGGTGACGGCTGGGATCGTCCCATTCTGAACGATACCAAGGTGTTCCAGTACGGCGACGCTCTCGCCATCGTGTGCGCCGACACCGAATGTCACGCCCGCGCGGCTGCCGAAAAGGTGAAGTTCGACCTTGAACTTCTGCCCGAATACATGGATGCGCCTTCCGCCATGGCTCCCGACGCCATCGAAATCCATCCCGGAACCCCGAACATCTACTATGAGCCCCACATCGAAAAGGGCGAAGATACCGCTCCCTTCTTCGATGACCCGGAAAACGTCTGGGTGGAAGACAGCTTCTACACGCAGCGTCAGCCTCACCTCAACATCGAACCCGATGTCGGCTACGGCTACATCAACGACAAGGGACAGGTGGTCATCCACTCCAAGTCCATCGGTCTCCATCTGCACGCCCTCATGATCGCTCCCGGTCTCGGTCTGGACTTCCCCAAGGATCTCGTGCTCGTACAGAACACCACCGGCGGCACTTTCGGCTACAAGTTCAGCCCCACCATGGAAGCCCTCATCGGTGTGGCCGTCATGGCCACGGGTCGCCCCTGCCACCTGCGCTACAACTATGAACAGCAGCAGCAGTACACCGGCAAGCGTTCGCCCTTCTGGACGACCGTGCGCATGGCCGCCGACAAGAAGACCGGCAAGCTCAAGGCCATGGAAACCGACTGGACCTGCGACCACGGCCCCTACTCCGAATTCGGCGATCTGCTCACCCTGCGCGGTGCCCAGTTCATCGGCGCAGGCTACGGCATTCCGAACATCCGCGGCAACGGCCGCACCGTGGCCACCAACCACGCCTGGGGCGCGGCCTTCCGCGGCTACGGCGGCCCCGAAGCGGAATTCCCCTCCGAAGTGCTCATGGACGAGCTGGCGGAAAAGCTGGGCATGGATCCCTTCGATCTGCGCTACATCAACTGCTACCGTGAAGGCGACACCACGCCTACCGGTCAGAAGCCCGAAGTGCTGAGCCTGCCCGAAATGTTCGACAAGCTGCGTCCTCTGTACGAGGCCGCCAAGAAACGCGTCAAGGAAGAATCCACCGATACCGTGAAGCGCGGCGTCGGCCTTGCTCTTGCCGTGTACGGCGCCGGTCTCGACGGCCCCGACTCTTCCGAAGCCTGGGCTGAACTCAATCCCGACGGCACCGTGACCATCGGCTGCTCGTGGGAAGATCACGGCCAGGGTGCCGACTCCGGCGCACAGTGCACCGCTCACGAAGCCCTGCGTCCTCTGGGCATCAAGGTGGACGACATCCATCTGGTCATGAACGACACCAGCAAGACCCCGAACTCCGGTCCCGCCGGCGGTTCCCGTTCTCAGGTGATGACCGGCAACGCCATCCGCGTGGCCTGCGAACAGCTCGTTGAAGCCATGCGCAAGCCCGAAGGCGGCTTCTACACCTATGAGGAAATGAAGGCCGAAGGTCGCGACGTGCATCAGGACGGCAAGTGGACCGCTCCCGTACAGGGCTGCGGCGAAAACTGCCAGGGCGATCCCTTCGCCTGCTACATGTACGGCCTGTTCATGGCGGAAGTTGCCGTGGACGTGACCACCGGAAAGACCAAGGTGGAAAAGATGACCATGGTGGCCGACATCGGCACCGTGGTGAACAAGCTCATCACCGACGGCCAGATCTGGGGCGGTCTCGCTCAGGGCATCGGTCTTGCCCTGTCCGAAGACTACGAGGACATCAAGAAGCACAGCACCATGCTCGGTGCCGGCATTCCGTATCCCAAGGACATCCCGGACAACATGCAGATCATCTATGTTGAGAGCAAGCGTCCCGACGGTCCCTTCGGCGCCTCCGGCACGGGTGAAATTCCGCTGTGCGGCCCGCATCCGGCCATCATCAACGCCATCTACAACGCCTGCGGCGTGCGCATCACGCACCTGCCGGCCTACCCTGAAAAGGTTCTTGCCGGTCTTAAGGAAAAGGCCGCCAAGTAATCCGTACTGAACTTCCGGGGCCGGAGAAGCACATCTTCTTCGGCTCCGCCCTTTTCTGTCCGGACTTCGTCCGGCAGTCTTTTCTTTTCGAGGTACCGCCGTGCTCGAACAAAGCCAACTGCATGTCATCGAGGCCCGCTGCACACAGGAAGCCGCGCCCCGCTGCCGCACCGCCTGTCCGCTGGACATGGACGTGCGTGCCTTTCTCGAATCCCTCGCTGCGGGCAAGATCCGCGACGCCCGAAAGATTCTGGAACGACACCTGCCGCTGCCCGGCGTCATGAGCGCCGTGTGCGATCATCCCTGCGAAAACGCCTGTCTTCGGCGCGATCTCGGCGGCGGTCTTGCCGTCTCTTCTCTGGAAAAATTCTGCATGCACGCGGTTCCCTCCCAGACAAGGCCGATCATCCGCCCCCCGAAGCCTCAGAAACTGGCGGTTCTCGGCGCAGGACTTGCAGGACTTGTCGCCGCCTTCGACATCTCCCGCAAGGGCTTTGCCGTCACCGTTTTCCATGAAGGGGATGCCGGTGAAAAACTGCGCTCCGACTTTCCCTCTCTCGGGGAAGCCGCTCTTGCGGAAGAGCTGCGGTCTCTTGAAAAATTCCACGTAAGCTTCTGCCCCGCCTCTCTCGACGAGGCTCTTCTTGCTCGCTGCCTGGAAGAGTATGCGGCCGTTTTCGTCGATGCCTCGGCCTGTGACCTTGCTCCCTCGCGCGACGGTCTCGACGCCTCCACGCTGCTCTGGAAGGACAAGATCTGCTGCGGAGGGTGGACGAGTCTCACGCCCACGGGCGCCCGCTACGCTTCGGCATCCTCGCAGGCCGGAGACGGACGCCGTGCCGGCATCACGCTTCAGCGCATCATGACGGGCGTGTCCCTTGTCGCCGCCCGCGAGGGAGAAAACCGGGAAAACCGGCTGCACACGCCGCTTGACGGCATAACGCCTCTGCCCCGCATCGTGCCGGAGGGCGATTCCTACACGGAGGAAGAAGCCCGCCGTGAAGCGGACCGCTGCATCCGCTGTTCCTGCATGCAATGCGTGAAGGAGTGTCCCTTCCTGCAGAAATACAAAGAATTTCCCCGCGTCTATGCGCGCAAGCTCTACAACAACGCCTCCGTCGTTCGCGGCACGCGCACGGCCAACGTCATCATGAACGGCTGCGCTCTGTGCGGCCAGTGCGAAGTCATCTGTCCCGAACATTTTTCCATGGCAGATCTGTGCCTTGAATCCCGGCGCGACGCCGTGGAGCGCGACGTCATGCCCGCTTCGGCCCATGAATTTGCCCTTGAGGACATGGCGCAGGCAAGCGGTCCGGAATGCGCCTTTCTGCTGGAAGATCCGGCCGTGTCTCCCTCCGGGGGACATGCCCCGGCCATGTTCTTCCCCGGCTGTCAGCTTGCCGCCTCTCGCCCGGGGCAGGTACTTGCCATGTATCGGTATCTCCGTGAAAATCTCCCCGGCGGAGCATCTCTTTACAGTTCCTGCTGCGGCATTCCTGCCTACTGGGCCGGTCGGGAAACCCTTTTCAACGAACACGCGGAAACTCTTCGCCGTGACTGGGAATCCTGCGGAAAGCCGGAAATTCTCGCCGCCTGCTCCTCCTGCATGACGGCCCTGAAAAAAGCTCTGCCCGAAGCAACGGTTACGGCACTCTGGACCAGACTCGACAAGCTCATGTCCGATTCTTTTGAAAGCACCGCCCCCAAAGACATGAGCGTCCAGGATCCCTGCGGCGCACGTTTCGATGAAGAATGGCGTCGGGCCGTGCGCTCCCTTGCCGTCAAGGCGGGCATCCATGTGGAAGAGCCGCTGCGCTCAGGCCCGGAAAGCGCGTGCTGCGGCTACGGCGGACTGGTATGGAACGCCCAGCCAGACGTGGCGGATGCCATGGCGAAAAAACGCGCCGGTGAGTTTTCCCTTCCCGTACTCACTTCCTGCATCATGTGTCACGACCGATTCGCTTCGGAAACGGAGAGCTGGCATCTTTTCGACATTCTTCCCCAAACGGCACAAGAAGGCCATCTGGAAGCCTCGGCCCCCGGCCTTTCCGCCCGTCGTGCCGGGAGGGCCGCCCTGAAGGAAGCTGCGCTGGAAGAATTTCTCGGAGAAAAGCCTTCCGTACGGCATGACGATGAACCCGTTCTTCTGCGCATTTCCGAGGAAGTGCGTCAAAGCATGGAACGTCGATACATTCTGCGGCAGGACGCGGTTGAGGCCGTTGCAGGCATAGAGAAAACCAGAGCCAGATTCCTCAACAGGGAAAACGGCCATTTTCTGGGATCCTGGCGGCCGCGCAACGTGACCTTCTGGGTGGAATACACCGCTGATGCCGACGGAGGTTTCACGCTGGTCAAGGCATGGTGTCACCGCATGGTGGTGGCGGGGGCGATTCAGCCTTCGGAAAAAGTCATTCTGGAAGACAAGGTGCATGCATAGACACGCCGCGTCTCACAGCAAAACGAGGTTGTTGCAATGGCTCTGGACCCGAATTTCACTACGGACGGCGGCGACTGGATATGTGCAAAATGCCATGTGCCGCTTGAACAGATCAAAGTGCAGGCTCTCTACATGCACAGCGCCTTCGACGTCATTCTTCCCCGCTGTCCCTCCTGCGGACTGACGCTCATTCCGCAGTCTCTGGCGGAAGGCAAAATGGCGGAAGTGGAAGCCCTGCTGGAAGACAAGTAATGGCCGAAACGCAAGCTCCTCTGTACTCCTCCGCTCTTTTTCAGCGCATTGCAGGCGAAACATGGCGACCGGGCGGCACGGCTCTCACTCGTCATGCTCTTGAACTGTGCTCCTTCACTCCGGGCGCGGACATTCTGGACATCGGCTGCGGACAAGGGGCCAGTCTTGCTCTTGTGCGCTCTCTCGGCCTGAACGGCACGGGCCTCGATAAAGAACGGGCCATTACGGAAGACTTTCCCTTCGTGCAGGCGGATGCACAGAATCCGCCCTTTCCCGAAAAATCTTTCGACGGCATTCTGTGTGAATGCGTACTTTCACTGCTGCCGGATGCCGGTCTTGCGCTGAGACGCTTTGCCCGCATACTGCGAACGGAAGGCAGACTCGTTCTTTCCGACCTTTATGTGCGCGCCTCTTCCGGTTCTGACTTTGCGGGTCAAACCGGCTCCTCCTGCCTTGCCGGGGCTCGGACAAGACAGGAGCTTGAGGAGCTGCTTGAAGAGAGCGGTCTTGCGCTGCTTCATTTTGAAGATCATACTGCCGGTTTAAAGGACCTTGCCGCTCGTCTGCTCTGGTACGGCGATGAAAGCCTCTGCGCGCTTCTGCGCGGGCAAAACGGCACGAAAGACGATGCGCGCATTTTGGGAAGCTGCGCCTGCGGCTCTCTCCGCCCCGGAGGAACGCGTTACGGCTACGGCCTGTGGATAGCCTGTCCGGCCCCGTGCGCTCGGCAGGACAGCTCCGAATGAAAGATCCCGAATTTACGAACGCTCGTTCCGGCGTCGGCACAGATGTCGAGTAACTACCATCCGGAATCTTTCAGGCCGGTTGAACACTTTCCGGAACATGCCTTCCGACCGTTGCCCGAACGCCTTTGAACCGCATTTTTCTCGTTCACAAGCATCAAGGAGTCTCGCATGAACGCCCTTTTATTTGAGCTTCTTCCCTACATACATAAAGGATACTGCTGTTCCCAGCTTGTTCTGGCACTTGCAAGACAGCTTGACGACACGGAAGATGCAGGGCTCATGTGCGCCATGCGAGGTCTTTGCCACGGCATAGGTCAGTCCGGAAGCACCTGCGGCCTTCTTACGGGCGGCGCAGCCGTGCTGGCCTGGCTTTCCAGCAGACATGAAGAAGAGCCTCATCCCATGATCGATGCCATGACCAACGAGTACGCGACCTGGTTCATGGAACGGGTGAGCGCCTTCGGCGGTACGGGCTGTGAAAACATTTCCTCCGGGCTTGCCGCCGCATCCGGGTCACCTCTGCCCGAAGGAGGCATGCCCCCCATGGAACTCTGCGGTGACCTTCTCGCGGAGTGCTGGGAAAAAATTCTGGACATCTACGAATCCTACGATCTCGAAAGCACACGGAGCTGACATGCAGATCGCCCAGACTCAGAGCCTGTGTCCTGTCTGTCTGCGCCTTGTGGACGCAGACTATCACCTTGAAGGCGATACGGTGTTCCTCCGCAAAACGTGTCCGGAACACGGAACCTTCCAGGTGCCTGCATGGAAGCAGCGCGACGGAATGCCGTCCTTTAAATTATGGAAGCAGGGAAGCCGCATTCCCGCCTACCCCGCTCATCCGGCCACAGGCATCGACAGGGGCTGTCCCTACGACTGCGGACTGTGTCCCGAGCACGTTCAGCACACCTGCACGGGACTCATTGAAGTGACCATGCGCTGTTCCCTGGGCTGCCCGGTATGCTATGCCCGTGCCGGCTCTTCCTGTGAAGATCCTTCCCTCGATGTCATCGGCTCTCAGCTCGATGCTCTCTCGCACGCCTCCGGCCCCTGCAACGTACAGCTCTCCGGCGGAGAACCCACGGAACGGGAAGATCTGCCCGCCATCGTGCGCATGGCCAAAGACAGAGGATTTTCTCTCGTGCAGGTAAACACCAACGGCCTGCGGCTCGGCAGAGAAGCAGACTATGCGGCGGTGCTCCGGGAATCGGGTCTCGACTCCGTGTATCTTCAGTTCGACGGCGTGAGCGACGACGTCTTCCGCACCCTCCGAGGCCGCGACTGTCTGACGCTGAAAAAGGCGGCCATCGATGCCTGCGGACGGGCGGGCCTCGGCGTGGTTCTGGTGTGCACGCTGGTGCGCGGAGTCAACGATCATCAGATCGGCGAACTTCTGCGCTTTGCTCTCGCTCAAGGGTCCCATGTGCGCGGACTGCACTTTCAGCCCGTCTCTTCCTTCGGACGCTTCCCCTGGGGCATGGACGAAGCTCCCCGCATCACGCTTCCGGAACTCATGGCGAATCTGGAAAGCCAGAGCGACGGCATGGTCAAGACGGAAGATTTTCATGCTCCCTCATGTGAACACCCGCTCTGCTCCTTCAGCGCCGTGTACGGCAGAAACGACGACGGTTCTCTCAGCGCTCCCATGGGCGCCGCCTGCTGCTCCGGCGGAACGGGTCCGGCAGCGGCGTCTCCGCGCGTGGTGGACAACGCCGAAGGCTCCCGGGCATCCCGCGCCTTTACGGCCGCTCACTGGAGTTCTCCGCAAGGGAAAAACGCGTCCTTGAACGACGCCTTTTCCCGATTCATTGCGAACTTTGGTGCGGATCGACGCTTCACGCTTTCCGCCATGGCCTTTCAGGACGCCCTCAGTCTGGACGTGGAGCGTGTGCGCGGCTGCTGCATCCATGTGGTGGCTCCCGACGGAAGACTTGTTCCTTTTTGTCTGTACAACCTGACGAGTCTCGACAACGTTCCCCTTTATCGCTCCACACCGAAGGCAGGCGGCCGGGCATGAACATCTCCTCTCTTCCCCCCTCTCCTCTGGATGCCTGGCTCAGTGCCCAGTGCGGCGGCGATCTTGAAATTCCTCTTGCCGAACGACTGAAGAGCGCGCGTCTTGAAGCCTTACGGCGAACGCTGCACCGCGCCTTTTCCCTGAGCCGCTGGTACGGACGAACGCTGAAGGGGCATGACCTCGATCTGAAAAGCGAAGACGACATACGAAAACTCCCCTTCACCACTCCGGAAGACCTGCACGACTACAGGGAATTTCTCTGCGTACCACAGGGCGACGTGCAGCGCATAGTCACGCTGCAAACCTCCGGCTCCACCAGCATTCCCAAACGCATAGCCTTTTCGGAGGGCGATCTTTCCCGTACGGCGTCCTTTTTTGCCACGGGCATGGCGCAGCTGGTTCACAGGGGCGAGCGCCTCATGGTACTGCTGCCCGGCGCCCAGTGCCCCGACGGCGTGACGGATCTTCTGAGTCAGGCTCTCACGCCCTCCGGCGTAGATGTGGTTGCAGGCAATCCCGAGGCCTCGTTCGACAGTCTGCGCGCCGATCTGTCGCGCTGGCATCCGCAGTGTCTCGTAGCCGCGCCTCATCAGCTGGCCGCGCTTCTTGAGGCTGCAAAGGACGAAAGTTTCCGCTGTCTGGCCCGCTGCGTGCAGGGCATACAATCAAGCGGCGACATTCTCGACCACGCCGTTCGCGACGGTCTGGAATCCTCGCTCGACTGCGTAGTGCTCGACCATTACGGCATGACGGAAACATGCTTCGGCGGCGGAGTGCAGTGCATGGCGAAAAACGGCTATCATCTGCGCGAACTGGATCTTTTTCTGGAAATTCTGGACCCGGTTTCCCACGAGCCCGTGCCCGACGGAGAAACCGGAGAAATTGTGCTGACGACTCTCAACAGGGAGGCCATGCCCCTCATCCGCTACCGCACCGGCGATGCGGCGGCGTGGCTGCCCGGCCCCTGCGCCTGCGGAAGCCCCCTCCGGCGGCTTTCCTCCCTGCGGGGGCGTTATGTCCGTATCGACGGAGCGCCGGTGCTGCGCCTCGTCCGTAAAGGAGGTTTTCATGCAAGAGCTGCTGCGTCTTCTGTGTTCTGAACTCGCGGCGGGTAGAACCGCCGCCATGGCCACTGTGGTCTTTCAGGCCGGTTCCGCGCCCCGAGGCGCGGGTTCCCGACTTCTGGCCGGACCTGCGGGACTGCTCGGCGGAACCACGGGAGGCGGCCTGGCCGAGGCAAAAGTCATAGAAGCGTGTCGAACGGCCTGTGAAACGCAAAAGGCCAGCGTGCTCGACATTGCCATGGACGGAACGCTTGCCGCCCGCTCCGAAATGATCTGCGGCGGGCAGGTACGCGTGCTCATCGAAACTTTTGATCCGGCACGGGAAGAACTTGTGCGCACGGCTGCGCTGGCTCTCAAGGCCGCCGAGGGGGCAGGCTGCCGCATCGTGCGCCCCTATCCTTCCGAGCGCACGACCTGGACGCTCCTTTATGATGACGGCTCCACCGAAGGAGTCTCTCTGAACGACGGCACGAAAGAAGCTCTTCTCTCCACGCCTCTCGATGAAGCCGCTCTCGTGCCCTGCAACGACGTTACGTACTTCTGCGAACAGTGCCGGCCGCCGGAACGCATGATCATTGTCGGCGGCGGCCACGTGTCGCGCCCCACGGCGGCCATCGCCGGACTTGCCGGCTTTGCCGTGCACGTGCTCGACGACAGGCCTGAATACGCAAACAGAGGCCGTTTCCCCAACGCCGAGGTCCATGTCACTCCGGAATACGCAAACTGTTTCGAACCGCTTCACGTCACGCCCCGCGACTATATCGTCATCGTCACGCGAGGGCATCTTTTCGACGGCGTGGCGGCGGCACAGGCACTCAGGACGCCCGCACTCTACATCGGCATGATAGGCAGTACCCGCAAGCGCAGGCAGATTTACGAAAAGCTGCTGGAATCCGGCTTTACCGAACAGGATCTTGCCCGCATACACGCCCCCATCGGTCTCGACATAGGCGCAGAAACGCCTGAAGAAATTGCCGTGAGCATTCTGGCCGAATGCATTGCGGTACGCCGGCACGCTCCCGCTCCCGTCGCATGGAGGAAAAAGTAGCGGTTCCGCATTTCTTCCGGCCCGCCGCGCGAACCCTTCCGGGGCGGGAGCCCTTCTCCCGTCCCGTTTCCCCTCCGTTCAGGCACTGCTGCCGCATCTCTTTTCCCTAAAAAGACGTCCCTTCAGGGGCTTTCCCTGTCCGCACTTTTCAAGCTCAGGCAGATGCGGTATTCTTGTCGCATCGTTAATTCTTCAACTTTTACTTGAAGGAATCATGACTGCTTACGCTCTCATTCTGGCCGCCGGATTTTCCACGCGCATGGCGCCCCGCTTCAAGCCGCTGCTTCCCCTGCCTTTGCCGGAGGGCGAAAAAAACGCCCTTTCCGTCCTGTGTTCGCTCTATGAGGCGGAAGGAGTCTCTCCCCTCGTAGTGGGCGGCAACCGGGCCGAGGCGACAAGACGAGAAGCCGAAGAGCACGGCGCGCTGTTTGCCCTCAATGCCCATCCGGAACGCGGCATGTTCTCCAGCATACGCGCAGGCATGGCGGCCCTGCCCGGAGACTGCACCCATGTCTTCGTGCATCCCGTCGATATTCCTCTTGTGCGGCGCATGACGATACGTTCGCTGCTGGATGCCGCTCAAACGCTCGAATACGTTCCGCTCATTCCCGCGTTCCGGGGAGAAGCAGGTCATCCGCCGCTTTTCCCCGCCTCCGTGCGGCAGGCCGTTCTTGCCGCCGGCGACAACGGCTGTCTGAGAACCGTAATGGAAAGTCTTGCCCCAGTTCAGGTGCCCGTGGCGGATTCGTTTATACTGCGCGACATGGACTCCCCCGGAGACTACGCTGCCCTTTGCGCTCTGGCGCCTTTTCGAAATACCTTTTGCATAGAGGAGGCAAAGGAACTTCTCCGTGTGCGTCGCGTGCAGGAACGGGGCGTACGGCACTCTCTTGCCGTAGGCCGGGTGGCCGCAAGATTTGCCCGTGCGCTCAACGAAGCGCGTTCCGCAGCCGGAGCCTCCCTGCTCGATGAACAGCTTGCCGAGGCCGGAGGCATCGTTCACGACGTATGCAAGGGAGAACATCATCATGAAGCCGCGGCCGGCAGACTGCTGCGCGGATGGGGAATGGAAAGCATGGCAAGGCTTGTGGAGGATCACCGCGACATGACCGTGCCCGACGACGTGCCGCTTTCCGAGCGGGAAATCATATTTCTTGCCGACAAATACGTGCGCGGCAGCGAGGCCGTTCCCCTTGAAGAGCGTTTCCGCAGCAAGATGGACTGCTATCCCGACGATCCCGAAGCCGTGGCCGCCATTGCCGGACGAATGACAAGGGCCGCAGGCATGGCGGCAAGGCTGGCAAGAGAATGCGGACAAAATCCCGAAGAGCTGGCACGGGAGGCGCTGGCTCCCGCACTCTGACTTTTCCGCAGCAAACGCGATTCCCCCTGCATTTCTGCTTCGGTACAGACTTTCTTGCGCAGCAGGCCCTGCAGGGACTTTCCGGAAAAAGGGAAACATTCTGCGCCTTCCGTGCAAAAACGCCTCTCCCTTCTTCGACCGCTTTTCCGCCCCGCAGTTTTAATGTCCGGACATCACGGCGGCTTTGATGCAGCCCGGCAAAAGTCTCTTCTCTCAAACACGAAAAAGCCCTGTCCGCATACTCTGTCGGACAGGGCTTTTTCTACGCCTCAGAAGAAAAAAACGCGTCACACCCGGCCGAGCACGAAATACGTGCCGGCCAAAAGCAGCACCAGCGCCAGAAAGGCAAAAGACCGTTTCTGCATGGGCACGGCGGCACGCGCCATGGCGTACCAGAAAAGTGCGGCAAGAGGCAGGCAGATCATTCCCGCCGTAAGCGCACAGGAGGCATACCCGCGGGCGAAGGGAAGCAGCGCGAGCGCGTGCTCGGCATCGACCACGGGAGTGAGCCAGAACATGGCCGCGGCGGAAACTATGAGCAGAAGACTCGCACAGAGAGCCTGGCGGGCGCGCATGGACAGCGTGAAGGTATAAAAGTCGCGTCCGAAATCGTCACGGCTGCGGCAGAGAATATGCCAGCACAGCGCAAGCGCATAGGCGCCCGCAAGTCCCAGGAACAGGGAAAATGCGGCAAAGAAAATGAAGCCGAGACTGTGCAGACCGGCCATGAGCACAAGAAACGCCTGCACGGCCTGCTCCTCGTCGCCGGCACCCGCAGAAAGTGCGCCGAGGCAGAATCCCCAGACCAGAACACAAAGAAGGCAGGCCGAAAGCGTGGCTGCCAGGCCGGAGAGAAGGCCGAAAAACGTCTTGCCCGCCTTCTTTACGAAAAGCACGGCCACGGCGCACAACGCCGCCACGGCGGAAACAATGACGAGGCATTCCCAAACAAAAGCCCACGGTCCCGTCATGAGGCGGTTTATCCATCCTCCCGCCAGGAGGTCGGCGCCAAGAGCAAGAGCAAAAAGCACCTGAAGCACGGCCGTAAACGACTCCGTCTGACCGGCGCTCTTGTCGTAAAGCGAACGGCGGCGAACCTTGGCCAGTCTGTGGTCCCATACGGAAACAAAAGGAAGCATTGCGCCGGAAAGACCGACGATGAGAAGCACGGTGAGAACCGCGCAGACATAAAAGGTCATCAGTACTCCTGTCGCCCTTCCGAGAAGATATCGGCGGCAGCCCTGTTCTACTACTTGTGCACTTACGGCAAGTTTTCTACTATGCGGGCAGCCCGGGCATGAAAAATCGGTACGAAAAGTACCGCGGCCCGTCAAGAGGGAATATGCGGAAACCTCGTCTTGGAACAGTGCTTCTGCTGCTGTGGGGACTTTTTCTCACGCTGGCGGTCTATGGATATCTCGCATGGCTTCAGCCTTCGCGTCTGGCCTCCACTGTGTCCCAGCTTCTGGAGTCGAAGCTCTCCGTTCAGTGCCGCATCGGCGAAGTCTCTCTCTCCGTTTTTCCCGTGCCCACCATTCATGCCTCAGATCTTGCCCTGCTGCGCGGCAGCGTGAACAGCATGGAGCTGCACGTGCGCCGGGCGGAAATACAGATAGGCTATCTGTCTCTGCTGCGGCTCAAACCGGTGATACGATCCCTTGCGCTGGAAAATCCCACGCTCGACATTTCCAGCGACCTGCTCGAAAGAATTCTCCATGAAAAAGAGTCCGGGAACGAAACGCAAGACGCCGATTCCTTTTCCCTTCCCTGCAGCATTACGGGCGTGCGCCTCCACGTGGAAAACGGTACGTGCCGCATTACCGGTGCGGAAGGAAAAGGACATCTTGCCCTTTCAGGCATACGTGCGGACGCAAGACTTCCGGGACTCATTCCGGGGCATCTGGAACTCAACGTGAGCAGCCTGCTTTACAAAAATGCCTCCGGCCTCGAGGCCTCGGCAGCGGACACGCATCTTTCCCTGTCGTCCCTGCGCAGAAATCACAGAAACTTCTGGCGCAGCGACGTGCTTTTCTCCTCGAACATCCAGCTCGCCGCTCTCGATGCCGTCATGGGACACACCATAGCCGAACCCTATCGCTACTTTCCCATGCCGGAGCCTCTGCGCATTTCCCTGACGGGAAATTTTTCCGCCTCTCCGGAGGAGAAATCCTGTACGGCACAGGGCAGAGCCGAAGCCACGGCCAGGCTCATCATGAACGGGCATCCCGTTCCCATTTCCCTTTCCGTACCGTTCTCCATGCGCGACCTCGCCGGATCCGTGGACATAGAAAACGCCGACGCCCGCATGGGTGACGATCATGTCACGATTTCCGGCCGCATGAGCGGCCTCACGGAAGGCAGGCCCGTGCTGCACGGCCGAGCCGACATTCATCATTTCAGCCTTGCCCGCTGGTTCGGCTTCGGGCAGGCCATGACCGGCGGCCTTCAGCGTGCCCTCGACAACATTACCGGTTCCTTCGAAGGCATGGAACTGAGTCTTCGGGGCGTAACGGTTTCCAGGCTCAAGGCCCGGGTGATGGACATGGATCTGGAAGGCTCGGGAAGCTGCAGGGAATTTCTCAAGCCGGAAATTCTCATCAGCGCCCACGGCAAGGAAGTTGATCTCAACCGCATATTCCCCGAGCTTTCCGGCGAATATCCCGACATGTCCCATCTTCCGCCGCCGGTACTGCCCTCCTCGCACGACGAAGACGAAAAGGAAGACGACGAACACATCGCCGTAGGCTACGACATCCACATTTCCGCAGACAACGCCGACATCATGAACTTCCGCGTAGGCGGCGCCGACGTACACGTCGTTCCTGCCCCTGCCGGACATCCCATGCTGAACATCACCGCAGCCGGACTTTATGGGGGAAAAGCCAGGTCCAAGGTCTATCTGGACGACAAGGTGAGGGTGACGGCCGACCTCGAAAAGGTGAACATGGACGGGGTCACCCGGGCGCTTGCAGGCTATCCGGCCTTGACGGGCGTTCTGAAAAAAGGCTCCGCAGACCTTTCCTTCACACCGGGTTCCGGGCTTACCATGCTCAGCTCGCTCGGAGGAAGCATCACTGCGAACATGGAACAGGGGGGACTGAGCCTGAAAAAGGGTTCTTCCGCCCTGCCCTACGTCTCGCTTTCCCTGAACGCTCAGGCCGCGGCTTCCCCGGCAAAGGATCTGAAACAGATGCCGCCTCTCATGGACTTCCGAGGCAGCTGGAAGATAAATCTGACCGCCCAAAACTGGTCGGTCGCCGCCGAGGCAAAGCAGGCGGCCCTTGCCTTCAGCACGCGAAGCGGCCTTCCTTCGGCCATGCGAAACCAGCCGGTTTCGTTGCAGGTTTCCCTGAAGCGTGGCCTGTGCAGCCTTCTTGCCCAAGACCTGAACTTTACCGTGGAAGGCAAGGGCAGCTACAGTGCGGACGGCAAAAGCGTGTCCATGGCCGACGCCACGCTCAGGCACGACGATTTCACGCTCACGGGCAAACTTTCCGCCTCGGATGTTCCGGACAAACTTTCGCTCACCGGCAGACTGGCGCTCTCCACGCCTTCCCTACGCATATGCACGGAACTTTTCGGCGTCTCCCTTCCCTCCGTTTCTGGAAAGAAAACCTTCCGAAAGGCAGAAGCCGAGGCCGACGTAACCATCACATCCCGACAGCTCAGTCTCGACAAATTAAAAGGAAAAGTGGACGACACGAGTTTCAGCGGAAGCATCCATCAATCTCTGACGGGAAGACCCGTACTGAACGGAAATTTCCACACTCCCTTTCTCGACATCGACGGCTACCGTTCCACGGACGAAAACGCATCGTCGTCGGCAAAGAGCGGGCCTCTGCCGCTTTCCTTCCTTGAAAATGCGGACATGACGCTTTCCCTGTCCATGGACCGGGTGCGCGCCTTCTCCACCACGCTCAGCCGGGCATCCCTGTCCGTTTCCCAGAAGAACGGCGTGCTTTCCGCACCGTTCAAGGCAAACTTTCCCGGAGGCGGACAAACGGAAGGCAGCTTTCAGGCGGCGATTACCACCGACAAGAAGGCTGCGGATCTCTCGCTATCCACACGCTGCCGGAACATGAACATGCTGAATTTCAGCATCGACAGGGGACAGAAAACCCGCATAAGCGGAACAGGCACCTTCGACGCCTCCCTCAACTCCCGGCAGAAGACCTGGGACGACTGGAAGCATGCGCTGAACGGAAAACTTGCCCTTAAAGTTGCCGACGGAGCCATCATCACCCAGCCGCGCGAGACCGCGTCTCTTTCCCGAAAGGAATCCCGAACGGAGTTCAAGACCATGTCCATGACCTTCACTCTGGCAAAGGGCGTGGCCACATGCAGGGACTTTCTCGTCAAGGGATCTCCCGTGACCATTGTGGGCGAAGGCACAGCCGATCTTGCAACGGAAAGCATAAATGCCGAGGCCACGGTCACGCTGGCGGGCATTCCTGAAATGCCGGTTTCCATCACCGGCAACATGTTCTCTCCCAAGATAACTTATAAACTGCTCGGCGCCGTTACGGGCACGGTAGGCAACATAGGCTCCGGCGTCATCGATCTTGTGGGAGGCGTGCTTTCCGCCCCGTTCAAGCTGTTCATGAAATAAAGCCCGCAAACCTTGAACGGCGCGGGCGTGAAAAACATGCCTGTTCGGCAAAAAAACGCTTCCCGGATGTTCTCATCTTTTGCGGAAAAATTGCAGCATGCCGAGGACGCTCATGGCCGCACCGGCCGGATTTGCCGCAGCAGTCCCCAAAAACATCCGATGACAAAAACGGTCGGCCAAAAGCTGAACGGGACGTCAGAAATACGAGCCCCCGCGGCAAGGACTCAGCAGCAAAAAAGCCTCCGGGAAAAGTGAAAACCGGTAAGGCCCCGCAAAAAAACTGCGGCAGAGCGCCTGGGCGAAAACGAATGATCAGAGCTGTTCCAGAGCCCGGCCCTCGTTCACCCCGAGTTCCGCTATCTGCCGGAATATCTTGAGGGATTCTTCGGCTTCCCCGGCATCAAGAGAGCGCAGGGCAAAGCCCGCGTGAACGATGACGTAGTCGCCGGGGCGGGGAGCCTCGGGCAGAAGCAGCGTGGAAATTTCCATGAAATTCTCTCCGCTGCCCACCTGAACCCGGGCCTTTCCTTCCTCAGGCACTTCCACGACGCGAACGGGAACGGCAAGACACATGACGGTATTCTCCTGAAATATGACACAATGACGATTCAATCGTCTTTCATACTCCTGGGAGAAAAATCATGCAAGCGTCTCATTTCCGCACAGGGCGCATGCGTTGCCAAAAAACGTGAAATCGGCTAACGTCCCTCTACTTATCCACCGGAGCAATGTACCATCATGAATGAAATATTCGCACCCGTCCTGAATCTTCTGAACCGCCTCGGAGAGATGGCGCTGTTCCTCTTTGAAGGCTTCAGACAGGCGTTCCATGCCCGGCGTCTGCCGGGCAAGGTTCTTCAGCAGATATACGTCATCGGGGCAAAGTCCATGTTCGTCATTCTGCTCATCGGACTGTTCACCGGGCTGGTGCTCGGTCTGCAGGCGTTCTACGCCATGTCCATGTTCGGCGCGCAGGGCATGCTCGGCTCTCTTCTGGCCCTTACCCTCATCCGCGAAATGGCCCCCGTGCTCACCGCCGTCATGATCACGGCACGCGCAGGCTCCGCCATGACGGCGGAAATCGGCGTCATGCGCATTTCCGATCAGATAGACGCCCTCGAGGTCATGGACATAAGCCCCACGGGCTATCTCGTCACACCGCGCCTTCTGGCCTCGCTGCTCACCTTTCCTCTGCTCACTTCCATATTCACGGTGGTGGGCATCTTCGGCGGCTATCTTTCGGCCTGCGTGCTCCTCGGGCTCAACGAGGGCCGCTACTTTTCCGGCATAGAATCGAGCGTCACCATGGACGACGTGCAGGGCTGCTTTCTCAAGGCCGTGGTTTTCGCCGTCATCGTCATCACCATCTGCTGCTTTCAGGGCTACAACGCCCACAGAAGAAGCGACGGCAAGGGAGCGGAAGCCGTGGGCAACGCCACCACGTCCGCCGTTGTCATGAGCTGCGTGCTCATACTCATGGCCGACTATGTTCTCACCTCTTTTCTGCTCTGAGGCCCCGCATGAATCAGCAAGCATGGAACATTTCCCTGGAACATCTGGACGGAGGCTATGACGGCCGTTCCGTTCTCAAGGACTTTTCCGCCACGATTCCCGCAGGTGCCATAACGACCATTCTCGGAGAATCCGGCTGCGGAAAGACAACGCTTCTGCGCCTTCTTCTGGGCCTGAACCGTCCCTTTGCGGGAAGCATACGCATAGGCGGACGCGACATCTGCCGCATGTCGGACGAGCAGTTCCACAAGATGCGCCGCCGCTTCGGCGTGCTTTTCCAGGACGGAGCGCTCATAAGCTCCCTCACTCTTGCGGAAAACGTGGCTCTGCCGCTCGTGGAGCATACCACCCTTCCGAGAAAGACCCTGCGCGACGCGGCCCTGCGCACGCTTGAACTTGTGGGACTCGACAAATTTGCCGATTATTACCCCGGCGAACTTTCCGGCGGCATGCGCAAGCGTGCGGGACTGGCCAGGGCCATAGTCACGGAGCCTCCCGTGCTCTTCTGCGACGAGCCCACCTCCGGACTCGATCCCATCACCGCCGCCCAGATGGATCAGCTCCTTCTGGACATGAAATCCTGCTATCCCGACATGACCACCGTGGTCGTCACCCACGACCTCGGCAGCATGGACCACATAGCCGATCACGTTCTGGTGCTTCAGAACGGCAAGGCTGCCTTTTCCGGAACCAAAGAAGAGCTTCATGCGTCGCAGAATCCGTATCTGCGCCGTTTTCTTGACCGCAAATTCGAAGAATCCCGCCGCATGGCGGCCCCGCCGCTGGACAGCTCCGTGCGTCAGGCGCTGGCCGAATGGCTGGACGATTAACGAGGAATCTATGTCTGCTGCAAAAAACACCGTCATTGGAGTATTCGTAGTCATCGGCCTTATCTGCGTGGCCTATCTCACCATCAAGCTCGGCCGCATGGAAGTTCTCGGCGACAGCGGCTATACCGTGACCGCCCGCTTTTCCTCCGTGGCCGGCCTGCGTACGGGCGCCAGCGTGGAAATCGCGGGCGTGTCCATAGGCAGGGTATCCGCCATCCGGCTCGATACCAAGGACTACACGGCCATGGTCGATCTGCACATCAACGAGGGCGTTCCGCTTTCCGACGATGTCATGGCATCCGTCAAAACGAGCGGACTCATCGGCGACAAATACATCGCCATTACCCCCGGAGGCTCGGAAACGCCGCTTGAACCCGGCAGTCTCATCACCGACACGGAACCGGCCCTTGACCTCGAAGCCCTCATAGGCAAAGTCGTTTTCGGAGGTGTATAATGCGTATAAAACTCTTTCTTCTCTCTCTTGTTCTCTGCATGCTCGGTGCCGTTCTGCCCGCCCATGCCGCCGACATGACCGCCCGTCAGACCGCCGAAGCCGGTGCGCAGCGCATTCTTGCGCTGCTCAACGACCCGGCCTTCAAAACTCCCGAAGGCAAGCCCGTCATCAGAAAGAAAATCGAAGCGGAAGTGCTCAGTCTCTTCGACTTCGAAGAATTTTCCACCCGCACCGTAGGCCCCTCCTGGAAACAGTTCACTCCCGAACAGAAACAGCAGTTCAAGGATGCCTTCACCGATCTTCTGCGCAACACCTACATCGACACGCTCGATGAGTACAACGGTCAGAAAATCCGCTTCACCGGCGAAATTTCCGGCGGCAACGGCAAGAGAGTGGAAGTGCAGATGGAATTTCTCGCAGACCAGAAAACCTATCCCGTGGCCTTCCGCATGCTGGAAAAGAACAACCGCTGGGTCGTGTACGACGTGCTCATCGAGGGCATAAGCATGATCAAGAACTATCGCGACCAGTTCCGCGACATTCTCGCCAAGAACTCTCCGCAGGAGCTGATCGACCGCGTGAAGGCCAAGGCTGAGGAACAGAAAAACAAGCCCAAGGAAGCGAAGTGATGCGAAACGTAACGATTGCCGTCCTTCTGGCGCTCGTTCTTGCCTGCACCGCGGGCTGCGCCTCGAAACAGGAAAATCCTTCCGCGTCTTCACAGCAGACCGTTACGACTGAGGAATCCTCCTCGGACGCTTCCGTCGATGAGGATTTCGGAGGCCTCGACGACTACGACGACTACACGGCAGAGGATCTTGCCGCGCAGGACGATCCTCTGGAAGGCTGGAACAGGTTCTGGTTTCATGTGAACGACTGGTTCCTCGAATACCTCGTCAAGCCTCTGCACAAGGGCTATGCCTTCATCGTGCCCGAACCCATCCGCAACGGCATAAGCAACTTTGCCCACAACGTGGCCTTCCCCGTGCGCATGCTCAACAGTCTGCTTCAGGGCGAGTTTGCGCAGGCCGGCGTGGAATTCGACCGTTCGCTCGTCAATTTCATGGTGAGCTTCGGCTTTGCCGACGTGGCCAGCCAGAGCAAACCGCTCTATCCCTATCACCCCGAGACGGAAAACTTCGACTATACGCTCGGCGTATGGGGCGTGCCCGACGGGCCCTACTTCATCATTCCCTTCCTCGGCCCCTCCACCGTGCGCGGAGCCGTGGGGGAAACCGGCGACGCCTTCATGAAGCCGCAGTATTACGCGCTCGACTGGGAAGTCAGCACGGCAAGCAGCGTTTTCCTCGCCTTCAACGGCGCCGACGCCTTGTACAAATCCTACGATCAGATTACCGAATCCGCTCTGGAGCCTTAAGTGGCGCTGCGCAACGCCTACCTCAACATGAGAAAGAACAGACTTCAGCGCATGACCCTCTCTTCCAACACTCAGGACTAGCCAGGAGTTGCACCGTGGCAAAAGCAGACCGTTATCACAAAACCTTCCCCGTCACCTGGGAACAGCTTCACCGCGACGCCAAGGCTCTCTCCTGGCGCCTTCTGGAACGCGGAAAATTCACGAAAATCGTGGCCGTCACCCGCGGCGGACTCATTCCCGCAGGCATCATCGCGCGGGAACTCAACATCCGTCACATCGACACCGCCTGCATCATGCTCTACAACTACCGTGAGGAAGGCGATCAGGAAACCGTGCTGAAAAGCGCCGATCCCTCCTTCAACACGGAAGAAACCCTTGTCATCGACGATCTGGTGGATACCGGCCACACGGCCAAGATTCTGCGCGACATGCTTCCCAAGGCGCACTTTGCCACGCTGTACGCCAAACCTGCGGGCATACCTCTCGTGGACAGCTTCGTCACCGAACTCAGTCAGGATACCTGGGTGCTTTTCCCCTGGGATTCCGAGGTGCAGTACACCAAGCCCATCATCGATCTTCAGGAAGAGCGCTGATGCAGCCATACTGAAGCAGCCATAAGCGAAAGGCCGGTCGTTACCGGCCTTTTTTTATTATTATATTCCGCTGTTGAAGGAGAAAAAATATTGACAGTCCCTCTGTTCTGTGCTCCCATGCCGCCACAGTCCGGGGGCAAACCGTTTTTTACTTCGACGGGCAGCCGTCCCCGCCGCCCATAACGCAAAGAGTCATCATGTCCACGAAACACATGGTCACCATGGACGGCAACACGGCTGCCGCTCATGTTGCCTACACGTTTACGGAAATTGCCGCCATCTATCCCATCACGCCGTCTTCCCCCATGGCGGAAAAAACCGACCTCTGGGCCGCCGGAGGACGAAAAAACATGTTCGGCCAGAGCGTGAGCCTCGTGGAAATGCAGTCTGAGGCCGGAGCCATAGCCGCCGTGCACGGGGCATTGCAAACAGGAGCTCTCGCCACCTCCTTCACATCCTCGCAGGGGCTTCTTCTCATGATTCCGGTACTGCACCGCATTGCCGGGGAAAGACTGCCCTGCGTGCTCCATGTGGCCACGCGCACGGTAGGCACCCATGCCATGTCCATATTCGGCGATCATTCCGATGTCATGAACTGCCGACAAACCGGCTTTGCCATGCTCTCCACGGCAAGCGTGCAGGAAGTCATGGACCTTGCCGCCGTCGCCCATCTGTGCGCCATCCGCTCCCGCGTGCCTTTTCTGCACTTTTTCGACGGGTTCCGCACCTCACACGAGCTGTGCAAGGTGGAAGAACCGGACATGAACGAAATTTCCGCTCTTGTGGACCAAAACGCCCTTGCCGCCTTCCGAGCTCAGGCGCTGAATCCCGAACATCCCAGAATGCGCGGCACCGTGCAGAACGGCGACGTATTCTTCCAGATACGGGAGGCCTCCCGCCGTTTTTACGACGCCCTGCCGGACGAAGTGGAAGCCTGCATGGGCAAAATAAGCGCCATTACCGGCCGCAACTATCATATTTTCCAGTATTACGGGGCCCCGGATGCCGAGGATGTGATTGTTGCCATGGGGTCTGTCAGCGGAACGGCCCGGGAAACCGTGGACATGCTTCGCGCCTGCGGCCGGAAGGTCGGCTTTCTTCAGGTTCGCCTGTTCCGCCCGTTCTCCATCGGGCATTTTCTTTCCGCCCTGCCCGAAAGCGTGCGCCGCATCGCCGTGCTCGACCGCTGCGCGGAAATGGGCTCGGCAGGAGAGCCGCTGCATCAGGACGTGTGCACGGCGCTGACAAATTCCGGACGTTCCGTTCTTGTCACGGGCGGCCGCTACGGCCTCTCTTCCAAGGATACCACGCCGTCACAGCTGCGCGACGTATTCGACAATCTGCGCCGTCCCGCTCCCCTGAACCGTTTTTCCATCGGCATCACGGACGACGTGACGCATCTCTCCCTGCCGGAGAGAACTCGCCTCAATACGGAAGGCGACAACGTTATCATGAGCTGCAAGTTCTGGGGGCTCGGCTCCGACGGAACCGTGGGAGCCAACAAGAACACCGTGGAAATCATCAACCGCGTCACGCCGCTGTACGCTCAGGCCTATTTTGAATACGACGCCAAGAAATCCTACGGGCTTACGCTTTCCCATCTGCGCATAGGAAAAGGTCCGGTACGTTCCTCCTGCGCCGTGGGCACGGCCGATCTCGTGGCCTGTCACTGCCAGAACTATGTCCGGCAGTACGACATGATTGAAGATCTGAAGTCCGGGGGCACCTTTCTGCTCAACTGCACCTGGGGAGCCGACGAACTTCAGGAACGACTGCCCGCTCCGCTCAGACGCGCTCTCGCCCGAAAACACGCAAGGCTTTTCCTCATCAACGCCACGGACACGGCCCACGAACTCGGACTCGGCAACCATGTGAACATCATTCTTCAGGCCGCATTTTTCCGCCTTGCCGGCATCATACCCGTCGAACAGGCGAAAAAATGCATGGAAGAAGCCGTAGGCAAGACCTACTTTTCCAAGGGAGAAGACGTGGTGGCCCGCAACGTGGCCGCCATACGGGCGGGGTTCGACCATGTGTTCGAGGTTTGCGTTCCCGAAAGCTGGCAGGATGCTGAAGAAAAGGCTCCCGACAGCCGCATCGGCGCCCCTGCCGCAGTGACCAGGATTCTTGATCCCATCAATGCCAGAAAAGGCGACGCCCTTCCCGTCAGCGCCTTCCTCGGCTATGAAGACGGTCAGATGGACATGGGACTGACGGCCTGGGAAAAACGCGACATCGCCGCACGCGTCCCCCAATGGAACGCCGCTGCCTGCGTGCAGTGCAACCGTTGCGCCTTCGTCTGCCCTCATGCCGTCATCCGTCCGTACCTGCTCACGAAAGAGGAAAAAAACGCGGCGCCTCAGGGCATGACGGCCGTTCCCGCCCGCGGACGCGGCGCCGAAGAAATGCTCTACTCGCTTCAGATCAGCGTCAGAGACTGCACCGGCTGCGGCTGCTGTGCTGCGGAGTGCCCGGCCTCGGGCAAGGCTCTTTCCATGATTGCGCGCGTCGATGCCCCGGATTCCGGGGAGGCGTGGAACTACTCCCTCACAATCAAAGACAAGCAGGTGTTCGATGCCTTTACCATAAAAGGCAGTCAGTTCCGCCGTCCCCTGCTCGAATTTTCCGCTGCCTGCGCAGGATGCGGAGAAACGCCCTACGCCAAGCTTCTCACCCAGCTTTTCGGCACGCGAGTTTACTGGGCCAACGCTACGGGCTGCTCCCAGGCATGGGGCGGCGCCATGCCGGGCATTCCCTATGCCGTCGATGCCGAAGGCCGAGGCCCCGCATGGTCCAATTCCCTCTTTGAAAACAACGCGGAATTCAGTCTCGGCATGCTGCTTTCGGTAAGGCAGCAGAGAGAGGCCCAGCGTCTGCGCATCACCGAACTTTGCAAAAGCCTGCCTGACGGCCCGGCCAAAAAAGCCGCGGAACGCTGGCTGGACCTTTTCGATTCCTATGAAGGTTCGGAAGAAGTCTCGAAAAAACTTAAAGAAGAACTTGAAAAACTCCCCGGCGACAATGCCATACGGGAAATACTCTCCCACGCCGATCAGCTGGTGAAAAAATACTTCTGGATGTTCGGAGGCGACGGCTGGGCCTACGACATAGGCTTCGGCGGACTCGACCACGTGCTGGCCTCGGGAGAGGATGTGAACGTGCTCGTAGTGGACACCGAGGTCTATTCCAACACCGGAGGACAGTCCTCCAAGGCCACGCCGCTCGGCGCCGTGGCTCAGTTTGCCTCTTCCGGAAAGAAAAGCGGCAAGAAGGATCTCGGAGCGATGTTCATGGCCTACGGCAACATTTATGTGGCGCAGGTTTCCATGGGCGCGTCGCCCGAACAGCTCATGAAGGCACTACGGGAAGCCTCGGAATACAGAGGACCTTCCCTTCTCATCGCCTACGCGCCCTGCACGGCGCACGGCATACGGGCAGGCATGGCGCATGCGCAGGAAGAAATGAAGCGCGCCACGGCCTCAGGTTACTGGCCGCTCTACCGCTTCCATCCCGAAAAGGAACATGCCTTCACGCTGGACAGCGGCGAGCCGACGCTCGGCTACAAAACCTTCCTTCAGGGAGAAAACCGCTATGCCTCCCTGCGCCGCACCTTCCCCGAACTGGCGGAAAAGCTGGAACGACAGGCGGAAATCGAAGCGGAAAAACGCTACCGCCACTACGCCCTTCTGGCCTCGAAAAACGTTCGGGAAGAACGCTGAAAGGAAAAATTTTTCTTTTTCGAAAAAAAAGACTTGCCAAGGGCAGTCAAATCGTCTATCAACATTCCTGCGCCGAAGTGGTGAAATTGGTAGACACGCTAGGTTCAGGGTCTAGTTCCCGTTCGGGAGTAAGAGTTCGAGTCTCTTCTTCGGCACCAGATAAGATATAAAGCCCGTGAGAACTTCTCACGGGCTTTTTTTATCCTCTCCCACAGGCATCCTGCCCTGTTCCCGAAACGCGCCTTCTTCCGAAATGCTCACAGAGGAATATCGCGTCTTTTCCCCCAGACGCCCCCCTTCTTCTGCCGACGAGTCCGCCGAATTGATCCTTTTTTGTTCCGAAGAACACGCTCCGGCAGACCTCATTGAAATCCTCTTCCCCTTGTGCTAAGCCATTTTCAAAGAAAATGACGCGGCAAAGCGCTTCCGGCCGCAACGCCGGAAGCGGACGAAGGCGGCCTTCCGCCCCCATCGTCCGCAATCATTTCACAGAACAGAGCGCTCCATGACGGCAGCCTCCCTCCATGGAGCCAAGACGGAAAGGAAGCCTCTGCCTTTATGGTCAAAGTCTGGAACATCGCCATTCCCGAACTCACCGGCCGGGAAAAACGCCGGGCCTACCTCTACCTGCCCACCATGTATCGGGAACAGCCCCGAAGACGCTTCCCCGTACTGTACATGTTCGACGGACACAATGTCTTCTTCGACTCGCACGCCACCCACGGCAAGAGCTGGGGCCTTGCGGAATACCTCGACTTTTTCGACGTGCCGCTCATCGTCGCCGCCGTGGAGTGCAATCATCATCCCGACAACGGCCGTCTCTCCGAATACTCGCCCTATGATTTTTTCGATCCGGAATTCGGATCCGTCTCCGGCCGGGGAGACATAACCATGGACTGGCTCATCAACCGCTTCAAGGCCTCCATCGACAGGCGCTGGCGCACCATTCCGTGGAGGGAAAGCACCTTCATTGCCGGCAGTTCCATGGGCGGACTCATGAGTCTGTACGCCGTGCTTAAATACAACGAAATATTCTCCCGCGCGGCCGCGCTGTCACCCCATGTGTGGGCAGGCAGGAAACAGCTGCTCGACCTTGCGCATACCGCCCCCCTCTCATCCGACACCGTCGTGTACATGGACTGGGGCTCCGAAGAATTCGGAGGCAACAGGCACATGGCGAAAGACCTTCGCGTGATGGCCGACGCCCTGTTCGACCGCGGCGTCTATCTGACCGCGCGCGTCGTGCCCGGCGGCGAACACAGCGAGGCAAGCTGGGAAATGCAGGCGCCCCTTTTCATGAACACCCTGATGTACGGCCTGGAAGGCTGATACCGAACGCGGAGGATTGTCATGCAGACAAGATACTTCAAGGAATACAGCCCGTCTCTGGGGCGCGACATGGAAGGCAAGGTTTACGGACACGCAGGAAGACCCATGCTGTACATTCCCTGTCAGGACGGCCGCTTCTTCTCCTTCGAAGACTTCCACATGTCCGACACCATGGCTCCGTGGATTGAAAGCGGCAGACTCATGGTCATAGCCGTGGACACCATCGATCAGGAAACATGGTCGAACAAAAGCGGCGATCCCTGGTGGCGCATACGTCGTCATGAAGCGTGGATGAGCTATCTTTTCAACGAAATAGTTCCGTTCGGCCAGCATCTTGCCCGCACGGCCAACGGCTGGGACGGACATCCCGGCCTCATTGCCTTCGGATGCAGCCTCGGAGCCATGCACGCGGTCAATCTGTATCTGCGCCGCCCGGACCTGTTCAACGGACTGCTGGCCCTTTCCGGCATATACACGGCAAGCTACGGGTTCGGAGGCTACATGGACGAAGTCGTGTATGAGAATTCCCCCGTGGACTACATGGCCAACTTTCCGACCGACCATCCCTACATTCCCCTGTACAACAGTCAGCGCGCAGCCATATGCGTGGGCCAGGGAGCGTGGGAACTGCCGGAGTCCACGAGACGGCTGAAAGACATTTTTGAAAGAAAAGGCATACACCTGTGGGTGGATCTGTGGGGACACGACGTCAACCACGACTGGCCCTGGTGGTACAGACAGGTGGAATATTTTCTGCCGTGGCTGCTCGGCGAACGCGCATCCTGACACAGCCGGCAGGGAGAAACAACGCCGGAAAAATCCGGTCCGTCACGAAGGAGGCTCCGCGAGGAGGAGAAGGCACCATGAAAAACTTTGTATTCATTTCACCGAATTTTCCCACAAACTACTGGAAGTTCTGCCGCTGTCTCAAGGAAAACGGCCTGAACGTTCTCGGCATAGGGGAACAGCCCTATGACGACCTTCTGCCGGAACTCAGAGCCAGCCTGAACGAATACTACAAGGTCGGCAGTCTGGAAAATTACGATGAAGTGTACCGGGCCATGGGCTTTTTCATCCATAAGTACGGACGGATAGACTGGCTGGAATCCAACAATGAATACTGGCTCGAACAGGATGCCGCGCTCCGCACGGACTTTCACATCACAAGCGGATTCCAAAGCTCGGACATTCCCCGCATACGCTTCAAGTCCGGCATGAAGGAATACTACCGTCGTGCCGGCATCGCCACGGCCCGGTACCATCTCGTGGACGACAGACAGGGCTGTCTCGATTTCATCCGGCAGGTGGGCTGGCCTGTGATCGTGAAGCCCGATAACGGCATGGGAGCTTCCGACACCAGAAAACTGAGTTCGGAAAACGACCTCGATGCCTTTCTTTCCAGCAGGCTTTCCGGCGTTCCGTACATCATGGAAGAGTTCATTCATGCGGAAATCAACTCCTACGATGCCATTTTCGATTCCCACGGCAATCCCATTTTCGAAACCGGCAACATTACGCCCGTCTGCCTGATGGACGTGGTGAACGAAGCCGGCAACTCCGCCTATTATCTGCTCAAGGACCTGCCCGACGACACCCGCGCCGCGGGCCGGGCCACGGCAAAGAGCTTCGGCGTGAAGAGCCGCTTCGTTCATTTCGAGTTCTTCCGCCTCACACAGGATCAGGAAGGCATGGGCAAAAAAGGCGACGTGGTGGCGCTGGAAGTAAACATGCGGCCGTGCGGCGGCTACAGTCCCGACATGATGAACTTTGCCAACAGCACCGACGTGTACAAGCTCTGGGCGGACATGATAGCCTTCGATCGTTCCACCATGCCCGTGGGCGAACATTTCTACTGTGCCTTCGCAGGACGCCGCGACGGAAAGAAATTCCGCTACTCCAATGAGGAAATAGAAAAGAAATATGCGGCCAACATGAAAATGACCGGCCGCATTCCCCCGGCTCTGTCGGGAGCCATGGCGGATCAGATGTTCATGGCAAATTTCTCCACCAGGGAAGAAATGGATCGGTTCTACGCCGACGTTCTGGCTCCGCAGGACTGACCAAGGGGCTCGTTGTCCCCCGAACAGACAGTTTTCCACGGCGCGGAACACTTTTCTCCGCGCCGTGTTATTAAACAAATTCAAGCCGCGGCAGGAATTGCGTCCGCAGCGCGGCAACGCTGAACGCTCAGTTGCGCCCTTTTCCGGAGCGTCCGCCCTTCTCGACAGACGGACGACATTTTTTCTGCACTGAGAAGTTCAGGCAAGAAAAAGGGAGAATCGTCCATGGACAGAGACTGAAAAAAACATCAGCCTGTGTTCAGACCGGGCAGCACGGACAACGTCACTCCCGGCCGGGTTCTTTCGCGGCATGAGGCCTGCGGGACGACGGAACTGCCCCGCCCGACGAATGCCGGAGCGAAAGGCCGACGTTCAACCGCACGGGAAAAAACATGAAAGACATCGTCATCATTTCCGCAAGCCCCCGCAAGGGCGGCAATTCCGACATCCTCTGCGATCAGTTCATGCAGGGCGCGCTCGAAGCGGGACACAAGGTGGAAAAAATCGCTCTTCGTGAAAAGAACATTCATCCCTGCCTGGGCTGCGACGCATGCCAGAGCACGCATCGCTGCGTGCAGAAGGACGACATGGCGGCCATTCTCGACAGGCTGGTCGAAGCCGACGTCATCGTCATGGCCACACCCGTTTATTTCTATACCATGAGCGCCCAGATGAAAACGCTCATCGACCGCACGGTGCCCCGCTACACCGAGATTTCCGGCAAGGAATTCTATTTCATCGCCACCGCCGCCGACGGCAATGAAAAGGCTCTTGAGCGCACCATCGACGGATTCCGCGGATTCACCGACTGTCTGGAAAACGTAACGGAAAAAGGCGTGCTTCTCGCGCCCGGCGTGTGGAAAAAGGGAGAAGTCACCGCCACGGCCGCCATGGAAAAGGCTCTTGCCATGGGCCGCAACGTCTGAATCCCACGAGCATCTGCGGGACGAGTCCTTTCCGGCACTCCGCACAGCCGTCCCGCAGAAACATGGGGCTTTTTCTTGCGGTCGGTCCGTCCATCCGTTACATCTGTAACGGTTCGGGAACAACGGACGGAGCCTCCGTCCGGCAGGGGAACGGCTTTCCCTCCGAGAATCATGAGAGAAACCTTTCCTCCTCTCCGGGACCGTCTGAAAAGGCAAAAAGCCGGACAAAACGCCGCGCAAACATTGTCCTGAACTTTCTCTGACCCTTATCTCTGCCCGGCAGACGGACGGCAGAATCCGGAACCTTCATGCGACTACTTCTTCCTTCCATCATCATGGCGGTCTATGCCTTTCTGAGTCTTGTCCTTCCCCTGAAGGCGGGATTCGCGGTCAAGGGGCTGCTCGGACTGGCATTCATGGCCGCCGCCCTCAAATACGTCTTCTATCAGGTCGTCGGCGGAGGCTTTTTCCGCCCCGATCTGCCCGTCCCCGTCATGCTCACGGCGGAAGCGCTGTACGCCGCGCTCATGGTGCTCTTCGCTCTGGCGCTGGCTAAGGATCTCGCGGGTCTTGCGCTCCGCATCTCCCGCATGTTCGGCACGTCGTGGCGACTGCCCTTTTCTCCGGAGCTGCGCTGTGCCGCGCTTCTGTGCCTTGCCCTTGTCTGCGGCGCATGGGGTACATGGCAGGCCGTACGCGTGCCCGAAGTGCGCACCGTGGACGTAAGCATTCCCGAACTTCCAGCAACGCTTGAAGGATTTACTCTCGTACAGCTCAGCGACCTGCATATAGGACCGGTGCAAAAGAAAGACTGGCTTTCCGAAGTGGTTCGAAAAACAAACGCCCTTTCCCCGGATGCCGTGGTCATCACCGGCGACATGATAGACGGGTTGCCCGAAGCCCTGAGCAAAGAAATGACGCCGCTCTCCGGAATCCGCGCGCGCTTCGGCGTCTTCGGCGTCACGGGAAATCACGAATATTATTACAATGCCCGCGGCTGGGTGAGGGAATTTCAGGCCCTCGGCATCACCATGCTGAACAACGAACACCGCGTGCTTCCCGGCGGTCTCGTGCTCGGCGGGGTTCCCGACCACACGGCCGCGCGCTTCGGAGGCAACGGGCCTGACGCAAGCGTTGCATTTCTGGGTGCCCCGTCCGGTCCGCGGATTCTTCTCTCCCACAAACCGAACGACGAAGGCCTTCCCGCTCCCGGCGTATCGCTTCAGCTCTCCGGCCACACGCACGGCGGACTCATTTTCTTTCTTGCTCCGCTCATCGGCTTCTACAATGCAGGATACGTCAACGGACTTTATCACACTCCGCAGGGCGGCCTTCTCTACGTCAGCCCCGGCACGGGGTTGTGGAACGGCTTTTCCTGTCGCCTCGGCGTACCTTCGGAAATAACCCGCATCGTTCTGCATCGAGAGGAAAAAGCGGCACGCTGACGAGCCTGGCCGTCTTTCGATTCGTCATGTCTGCCCTGTTTGCCGGGCGGAGGACTTCTGCAGGGGCCCGCATTCACCGGAAAATGCGGGAGAAGCATGCTTCCGCCCGGTATCTTTCCGGCCCCTTACGCGCATCTCCGGAAAGGAAGCGCGTACATCCCGCTTTGCGGGAAAAAGCTCACGGAACGACGATTCCCCGCCGAAACGCTCATGAACCGACGACGCGGACGCCCTCCGCTCATGAAGACGGCCGGCCTTTGAAAATCTTCACCCGGGCAAGGCGTCGAAAGATCTCCCCGGCAATTCCATTCCGCCCCTTCGGGAAAGCGGAAGGCCTGAGAGCTGCCCGGCAGACGTCTCGGCCTGAAACAGTCTGAAAAGTCCGCCGCCTGCCGAGACAGCGCCGCTCCCTTGCCGCCCCGGACAGGCTTGCCAAAAAGAGGACTTTCGCAGCGCGCCGGACACGGAGCCCCCGTGGCTTTCACGAGCATAAAAAAAGGCCGGAGAAAGTCCGACCTTTTTCACTGCCCCGAAACAGTTTATTCTTCCATGACGGACGTGCCGCGGCGCACCTCGATGACGTGCTCAATGCCGCGCAGCTTGTCGATGGTCTGATACAGATGCACGGCATCGCGCACTTCCACGGTGAAATCCATCTGTGACCGGCCATCGACGGTGGACTTGATCTGAAGGGCGTTGATGTTGACATCCTGCTGCACGAAAACAAGGCTGATCTTGGCGAGCAGACCCTTTTCGTTGAGCCCCAGGATGCTGATTTCCGCCGGGAAGGGCTTACTCTCCTCATTGTTCCAGGTTACGGAAATGAGACGCTCCGACTCCATGTTCTGCAGATGCGGGCAGTTGGCGGTATGCACGATGACGCCGCGTCCGCGACTGATGAAGCCCACCACCTGATCGCCGGGCACGGGTTTGCAGCACTTGGCGAAATGAATGAGCGTGTCTTCTATGCCCTTGATGGTAATGCCGTCGGAAGGCTTTTTGACCGTGCTGTCGGTTTTTGCGGCCGTTTCTTCCGGAACGAGTTCATGCTTGGGCGTAAGAATGGAAAGCAGCCGCTGAAGCACCTTGCGCGGCGTAAGTCTGCCTGTGCCCACGGCGGCAAAAAGGTCATCCAGCACGTTGAGAGAGAACTCCGGCACCACAAGCTGAAGCCTGCCGTCCTTGGCCGCCTTGGTGACGTTGAAGTCCATCTTCCGGCCTTCTTTTTCCAGAAGCTCCTTGCCGAGTGCCACGGCGGCCACACGCTCTTCCGTGCGCAGATAGTGCTGAATGCGGCTTCTTGCCTTGGAGGTTTTCACCATTTTCAGCCAGTCACGGTGGGGGTGACGGTTTTTGTCGGTGATGATCTCCACCATGTCGCCGTTTTTCAGCGGGGTGGCAAAGGGTTCGAGCTTGCCGTTGATCTTTGCGCCCACGCAGTGCGCGCCCACGTCGGAATGGATGAGGAAGGCGAAGTCGAGGGACGTGGCGCCCTTGGGCAGCTGCTTCACCGCGCCCTTGGGCGTGAACACGTAAATTTCATCATTGAAGAGATCCATGCGCAGGGAGCTCATGAACTCGCGGGAATCGGCCTCGTCCCTCTGGCGTTCCATAAGATCGCGCAGCCACTGGAACTGCGGCATGTCCTGCATGGCTATGGCATGGTTGCGCTCCTTGTACATCCAGTGGGCGGCCACGCCGTGTTCGGCCATGTTGTTCATCTCTTCGGTACGGATCTGAATTTCGATGCGTTCGCCTTCCGGCCCTATCACGGTGGTGTGCAGCGACTGGTATCCCTTGGCCTTGGGCATGGAAATGTAGTCCTTGAACCGGCCGGGAACAGGCTTCCACAGCACGTGGACGAGACCGAGCATGGCGTAGCAGTCGCGCAGATCGTTGACGATGACGCGGAAGGCTATGATGT
>CALUPL010000018.1 GCA_944322635.1 uncultured Mailhella sp. | reverse complement strand
GGTGCTGAGCGCGGAAGTCATGCTCACGGCGGCCCTGTACCGCAAGGAAAGCCGCGGCTCTCACCTGCGCCTCGACTACCCTGAAATCGACAACGAAAACTGGCTGAAATGGATTCTCGTGGAACAGAAGGACGGCGAACTTTCGCTGCGTACGAAGGACATTCCCATCGACCGCTATCCGCTCCGTCCCGAGCACAAGCGCGAGCTGCACGCCTCCATTGCTGCGGCCAGAAAACTTGGGGAGAAGATATAATGGGCATCCGTCATATAGATTACGACAAGTGCATCCGCTGCGGCCGCTGCATCACCTACTGCCCTCAGGACGTGCTGCGTCCCGATGAGGAAAAGCGGCCCGTCATCACCTACCTTCAGGACTGCCAGTCCTGCTTCCTTTGCGAGAAGTACTGCCCGGCCGGAGCCATAGCCGTTTCCGCCGACAGGGAACGGCGTCCCATTCTGCCGTGGAAGATCTGACGTTGCGGGCCGCCCCTTCCGGGGCGGCCCTGCGCCGAGCTCACACCGGACAACGGGAGAGAAAATATGATAGCCAACATGCCCACATCAACGTTTCTTCTTTATATCGGGGTCTTTCTGGTACAGTTCGTGTTTGTCATAGGCTACGGCATCTGGTGGTGCCTCCAGGGCAGGGATCCTTCACGTAAAGACAAGAGGAACTGACGGAGAATCCAGCCATGATGATAGCCATTCTTGTTGTTTATTTCGGTCTCATGCTGTTCATCGGCTATCTTGCCTCCCGCAAGGTAAGGGATTCCAGAGATTACTTTCTCGGCGGCAAGGGCTTCGGTCCGTGGTTCACGGCCTTCAAGTTCGCCGCTACCTGGGAAAGCGGCGTCAAGCTGGTAGGCAGCCCGGGCATGGCCTGGAATGCAGGCTGGTCGTCGCTTGCCATGGGCATAGGCACGCCGCTCTGCTATTTCTTCTCCTTCCGTGTGTTCGGTCAGCGTCTTAAAATGGCCTTCGACCATTTCAACGTGCTTACCCTCCCGCAGATGCTGGAAAAACGCTACAACAGCCGTGCCATCCGCATTGTGGCGGCCGTGGCCATTCTCATCGGGCTCGGCGGCTCTCTGGTGGCCCAGTTCAAGGCTACAGGCGAAATCTTCTCCGCCATTCTTGGATTGGACTATCTGCACGGCCTTTTCATCGGTGCCGTCATCGTGGGCATCTACTGCATCATGGGCGGCTACCTTGCCTCGGTGTGGACCGACTTCATTCAGGGCATCATCATGGTGCTCGGGTCCATAGCCATTTTCTCGGCCACGGCTCAGGCGGCCTTCGGCGGCGTTTCCTGGGACCTTCTTCCTCAGCTCAATGCCGCGCTGGCTTCCATTGATCCGAATCTGCTCGACGTCACGGGCGGCGGCAAGATGAGCTGGTCCAATCTGTTCATCATTCTTGCCATCACCATGCTTGTGGGCATAGCCATGCCCCAGCAGAGCGTGGCCATATTTTCCATGCGCGACGTGCGTACCGCCCGCGTGGCCATGATCGTATGCGTGGTGTTCTCCGCCATTCTCGCCTGGTCCCTGGCCACTACCGGCATGATGAGCCACATGGTGCTTGATCCGGGGGAAGTGAAGAACCCCGACATGGTCATTCCCCTGCTCATTCCCAAGGTGCTTTCTCCGTTCATGGGCGGCATTTACCTTGCCGCGGTACTGGCCGCCATCATGTCCACGGTGAGCGGTTCCATTGTGGTGGCCGCCTCCTCGCTTACGGAAGACATTTTCAAGCTGGCCATTCCGCATCGCTATGAGAGGCATCCCATGTTCTACAACCGCGTGGGGGCGGCTGTGTTCGTGCTGCTGCCGCTGCTTTTTGCCGTCAATCCGCCCACCATCATCTTCTGGATCGGCGTATTCGCCTTCGGATTCCTGGTGTTCACCTTCCTCATGCCCATGATCGGCGTCATTCTGATTCCCGGAGCTACCAAACAGGCAGCTCTGGCGCAGATGGTGAGCATCATGATCATCATTCCCGTATGGACCATCTGGCTGCAGAAGCCGACGGGCATTCCGGCGCTGTTGGTGGGACTTGTCGGCGCACCGCTTATTTTCTTTGCCGTCAACGCCGTTTTCAAAAAGAACGAACTTGCTCCGGAAATCAAGGAACTTTGGAATAAGTTCGGCCAGCTGTAACGGCATGGGCATCGTTCGGGCGCGCTTTCGGATTTTTCGAAGGCGCGCCTCGTTTTTTTTCGGGCAGATCCCGAAGTTTTTTCCATGGGCTGTGTGATATACGCCGAAGGAAAAAGGTCATGGAATGTTCTCTGCAGTCTTCCGGGCTGGTGTGGAATGAGGAAAGTCTTGCCGGACGCTATAGTTTTCTCCGACGTCGGCGGGATGAGGTGAAGCTGGAGCTTCTTTATTATCCGTATCGCTTCTTTCATGTACAAGGCTCGGCCACATGGCGTTTCTTCGGGCGGAAGCCTTTGGAAATGCTGCTTGTCGCCGATGCCCGCACGGGCAAGTGCCAGCGCGTGTCTTCGTTTACGGAGTGCCGTAAGGAGCGTGTCTTTTTTGAAGAGGCACAGACGATGCCGGAAGGTTTTGCATCCGCTCTTCTGAAAACCGAAGAGGAGGAGAGAAGGGTGTCGGCCCATGTGGTTCGTCCGCTGTACGAAGAGAGCAGCGTGGGAGAGTGCGCAGAAGCATTTGCCGTTCGTCAGTGGAGCAGACGCTGCAACCTGCCGCTGGGCCCCAGAGCCGTTATTTGCTGTACGGAAAAAACATCTCTTTTCTTGTACAAGCCCTTCTGGGTCATGCGTCCCAGGGAAAAGCCGGAATCCGGTCCCGGAAAGATGTTCATTTTTGATGCCAGCACGGGACTCGGCGGCGTTTCAGAATACTGGAACGTGGTGGAGTATGTTCTCAGCCTTGCCTGAGAGAGACGGTACTGGCGTTGCCTCATGAAAAAAAGCGCTCAATCCGCTTTCAGGCGAGGCGTCTTTTTCGGCAAGAAGTGCATGCCGTGGGTACTTTTATTCGTGTATGAAAATATAATTAGTTATTATATAATGATAAATTAAATACCCTGCCGTCTGAAAGCGGAAGAGAATTTTCTTCAGCGAGCTTTTGTCAATATTTTTGTAATAATCATTAAAAAATAAAAAGACCATCTTCTTCCGGCCGGAGTCCGCTTCCAGAAAGCGACGCTGCGCAGGAGTGATCGTCTGTGAGCCTTGGGGCGCAGACCTTCCGGACTTTGTATCCGCCCCCAGAAGCAGGCGCAGCCTTTCATTCGTGGTGCCGATTTCGTCGGCATTGACGACGCAGGTCTCCTTTTCGACAGCGACATATTCTTCAGTAGGCTCTGCCGCCTTGGCGTTGAACCGAACAGGGGAGAGCATGTATCAGTTCTCCTGCCGCTCGTCTTCCATCCCTGACGTTTCGGAGCGACGACGTTCGGCAAAAAAATGTCCCGTTGCTCCGTAAGCCTTGTCATGTCCGCAGAATGACGACGAAAGCAGACTTTCGGGGCCTGTTTTTAAGGGCGTATTTCGTGACGGGAGTATAGATATAATTTCCCTAAAAGGCTTTAGCGGCGATACTGACGGCGGTGAGGACATGTTGTCGTCCTGCCAGGAAAAGAACGGAACAGAACCGGCGGTGTGAAAAACACGCTGATTTTCGATCGGAAAAAGATCGTTGTTCGGTTTTTTCAATGTATTCAGGGAAGTTGTATGAAAGTACTGATTCTTGCGGGCGGCCTTGGAACTCGTCTCGGGGAGGAAACCTCCATACGGCCCAAACCCATGGTGGAAATAGGGGGCAGGCCCATTCTCTGGCATATCATGAAGATATACTCCCATTATGGATTCCATGAATTCATTGTCTTGTGCGGGTACAAGCACGAGTACATCAAGGAGTATTTCATGAATTATTTCATGGATAATTCCGATGTGACCTTCGATCTCGCCTCCAATGAGGTGAAGGTACACGAAAAGCGGGTCGAGCCGTGGAAGGTCACTCTTGTGAATACCGGGCGCGATACCATGACCGGCGGACGCATCAGCAGAGTACGCGATTATGTGGGGCACGAACCCTTCATGCTGACCTACGGGGATGGCGTGGCGGATATAGACATTCCCGCACTGATTTCCCATCACCGAAAAAGCGGCAGACTTGCCACGCTTACGGCAGTGCAGCCGGAAGGACGTTTCGGTGCACTGGTCATTGAAAACAACGATAATGTCTCGTCTTTTCAGGAAAAACCCAGGCAGGGCGGCAGCTGGATCAACGGAGGCTTCTTCGTCCTTGAGCCTCAGATATTCGACTATATTCCCCCGGGCGATGATGCCGTGTGGGAACAGACTCCTCTTCGCACCCTTGCTCATGACGGCCAGCTTTCCGCCTACAGACACGAGGGGTTCTGGCGGCCCATGGACATGCTCAAGGACAAGAAGGAGCTCAACGCCATGTGGGACAGGGGAGAGGCGCCCTGGAAAATCTGGAAGGACTGACCATGCGGAATCTTTCGTTCTTTCGCGGTAAAAGGGTGTTTCTGACCGGTCACACGGGGTTCAAGGGAAGCTGGCTGTGCCGCGTGCTCATCGGAGCCGGAGCGGAAGTGACGGGGTACGGACTGTCTGCCCCCACTGAGCCTGATCTTTTCTCGCTGGCAGGGATTGCAGAAAAAATGCACAGCGTCATGGGAGATGTGCGTGACTATGATTCCCTCAAGGCGGCCTTTGATGCCGCTCGTCCGGAAATCGTCATCCATCTGGCGGCGCAGCCCATAGTGCGCGATTCCTACAGGCTGCCGCGATATACCTATGAAGTCAACGTAATGGGCACGGTGAACCTGCTTGAGTGCGTACGCCTTTCCGACGGAGTGAAAAGCGTTCTCAACGTGACCACGGACAAGGTTTATCACAACAACGAATGGTGCTGGGGATACCGGGAAAATGAGCCTCTGGACGGTTTTGATCCGTATTCCAACAGCAAGAGCTGCTCGGAACTTATCACGCACAGCTATGGGAGCAGCTTTTTTACCGACGGAATACCGGCTCTGAGCACGGCCCGTGCGGGCAATGTCATAGGCGGCGGCGACTTTGCCAATGACCGTATTATTCCCGACTGCGTAAGAGCCTGCCGGGAAGGGCGAAGTATAGGAGTGCGTAATCCGTTTTCCATTCGGCCTTATCAGCATGTGCTTGAACCCCTCATGGCCTATCTCATGATCGTTCAGGCTCAGTGGGAGAATCATGCTGTTGCGGGCTGGTACAACGTAGGACCGGACGACTGCGACTGTGTGACCACGGGACGGCTTGTGGATCTTTTCTGTTCGCTGTGGGGGGAAGGCGCGCACTGGGAAAATCAGTCGGAGGCCAACGCCCCCCACGAGGCGAATTTTCTCAGGCTGGACTGCACGAAGCTTAAGACGACATTTCACTGGACGCCTCGCTGGCACATCGCCGAGGCCGTGGAGAAAACCTGTGAATGGTCGAAGGCATGGCTGGCAGGAAAAGATATTCCCGCCGTCATGGATGAGCAGATACATGAATACCTGGAAGGCTGGAACTGAGTTCCTGCCGTCTTGCTTGCATGAAATGGAGAAAAAGCATGGGCAGAACTGCGGAAGATATCAGAAACGAAATCAAGAAGCTCGCCGTGGAATACTATGAACTGGCGCATCCTGATCACCGTCGTCCGGGTCGCATCCCCGTATCGGGCAAGGTTCTCGGCCCCGAGGAGCTCTGCGCGATGATGGATGCCTCGCTGGACATGTGGCTTACGGCAGGACGCTTCAATGTGGAGTTCGAAAAGGCCTTTGCCGAAAAGCTCGGCGTCGGACACGCTCTTTCCACCAATTCCGGTTCCAGTGCCAATCTGCTTGCCGTTACGGCACTCACCTCTCCAAAACTCGGTGATCGTCGTCTGAAAAGAGGCGATGAGGTCATAACCGTGGCTGCGGCTTTTCCTACCACGGTGAATCCCATCATCCAGAACGGACTTGTGCCGGTGTTCGTGGACGTGGAGCTTAAAACCTTCAACATCGACATTTCCCGCATGGAAGAAGCCGTCACGCCGAAGACGAAGGCCGTCTTCCTCGCGCATACGCTGGGCAACATGTACGACATGGATGCCATGATGGACTTTTGCAGGAGACATGATCTCTGGATGATCGAGGACAGCTGCGACGCCCTCGGCGCCAGGTGGAATGGCCGGTATGCCGGAACCATGGGGCACATGGGAACGTTCAGTTTCTATCCCGCTCATCACATGACCATGGGCGAAGGCGGCGCCGTAGTCACGAACGATGCAAGGCTTTACCGCATCATCATGTCCGTGCGCGACTGGGGACGGGACTGCTGGTGTCGGCCCGGCAGGGACAACACCTGCGGGAAACGTTTCAGCCTCAAGCTCGGCAATCTGCCTTTCGGCTACGATCATAAATATACCTACTCCCATGTCGGCTACAATCTCAAGATAACCGACTGGCAGGCAGCCATAGGACTGGCACAGCTCGGAAAGCTGGATGGATTTCTGGAAAAGCGTCGTCGCAATGCCGCCGTGCTGCTTGAGCTGCTGGCCGATCTCGACGATGTGCTCATTCTGCCTTCCCACAGTGAGCACTGTTCGCCTTCATGGTTCGGTTTCCCGGTTTCCGTTCGCCCCGGAGCGCCTTTTTCCAAGCAGGAACTCGTGGAGCATCTGGAATCTCATGGCGTGGGGACGCGACAGCTTTTTGCCGGCAACCTGCTGCGTCAGCCCATGATGACGGACTCGGACGTGCCGCTGCGCATAGGTTCGGGACCGCTCATGTCTTCCTGCCAGCTCTCCGAGGAAAACTATGCGGCCCTGCCCAATACCGAGTTCATCATGGAGGGCACGTTCTGGCTGGGCTCGGCGCAGAACGTGGATGAGAACGACGAGAGGGAAATATCCCGAGTCATCCATGAGTTCGTGAGAGGCAGGGGAGCATGATGCGTATTCTGCTGACCGGGGGGACCGGATTCATAGGAAGAAACATTCTTCCCATCCTGCGGAAAAGCGCCGAGGTGGATGCGCCAAGTCGTTGGGAACTGGATACGGTTTCGGAAGAAAGCGTGAGAAACTATTTTGCCGGTCGAACCTATGACGTGGTGATTCATGCGGCCAACAGCAATCCTTTCCGCAATCCCGGCTGTGATTCACGCGAAACCATGCTGGACGCTTCGCTGCGGGGCTTCATGAACCTGCTCGGACAAAAAGGACGTTACGGAAGAATGCTGTATTTCGGTTCCGGGGCGGAATACGACAAGCGTTTCGACATCGTTATGGCGAAGGAAGAGCAGATAGGGGCACACATTCCCGTGGATGTGTACGGCTTTGCCAAGTATGTCATGAACGAGCTGGCAAGAGATTCGGACAACGTTTTCAATCTGCGTGTGTTCGGCTGTTACGGCCCAACGGACAGCCGGACGAAGTTCATTCGCGACGCCATAGACTGCTGCCTTGAGAACAGAGCCGTAACCATACGGCAGAACTGCATGTTCGACTATACCTATGTGGACGACATAGGCAGACTGTTGTGCCGCATGATGGTCATGGATCTCAGACATCATGACTACAACCTGTGCTCGGGGCGGAGAATTTCGCTTCTGGAGACAGCCGGAATCGTCAGCCGTCTGATGGGAAACGACAGAAAACCGGAAATAGCCTTGCCCGGATGGAACAGGGAATATACGGCGGATAACGGACGTCTGCTTGCCGAACTAAGCCACTTTGAATTCACCTCCATGGAGGAGGGCATAGCCAGACAGATTGCCTGGCAGAAAGGGGTGAGGAATGAAGAAGCGCGTTGCTGACATCATTTTTGACACGTTGGCGGATAACGGCGTGAAACAGGCATTCTGCGTTGTGGGAGGCGGTGCCATGTTTCTCGACAACGCACTGGGAATTTCCACCAGAATCCGAACGCTTTTTCAGCACCACGAACAGGCCTGTACCATGGCTGCCGAAGGCTACGCACGCTTCAGCGAGGTTCCGGCCGTCTGCTGCGTGACCAGCGGGCCGGGCGGAACCAATGCGCTTACGGGAGTGATGGGTGCCTATGAAGACAGCATCCCCATGCTCGTCATTTCCGGTCAGGTCAGATATGCCACCACGGTGGCGGAAAGCGGACTTAAGCTGCGCCGTCGAGGAGAACAGGAGTTCACCATCGTGGAAGCGGTGAGGAGCATGACCAAGTATGCCGTCATGGTTTCCAATCCGCTGGACATTCGCATGGAGGTTCAGAAGGCCTTTGATTTGGCCATGCACGGGCGTCGCGGGCCGGTATGGCTGGACATTCCGCTGGACGTTCAGAGTGCCGTTGTGGAAGAGAATGATCTGACGCCTGCGCTTCCCGCTCCGGCGCTGCTGGAAGGCAGCGACGAGGATTTCCGTTTAGTGCTTGATGTCCTGCGTCGTGCCGAGGCTCCGTGCATTCTTGCCGGATCGGGTATATCCAGCAGTCATCTTCAGAATCGCTTTTACGCCATGCTTGAGAAGATACGTGTGCCTGTGGTGTCCGCCGCAGTGGTTTGCGACGTCATGTACCGTTCTCATCCGCTTTACTGCGGAGCTACGGGCAGCGTGGGATCCCGCAGCGGCAATCTCGTCATGCAGAATGCCGACGTGCTTCTCGTTCTGGGCTGCTCGCTCGGTTACAAGCAGACTACCTTTGATCAGAACGCCTTTGCTCCCCATGCCCGCATCATCATGATCGATGTCAATGCCGACGAGCCCAGAAAGAAGGGACTGCGGGTAAGTGATTTCATTCATGCCGACCTGGAGTGGTTTTTCCGGAAGGCGGAGGCATCGGGACGGCGTTTTTCCGCTCCTGCGCCGTGGCTTTCGTATTGCGCTAACATCAAGGGACACTTTGATTTTTTTGAAGGTGCGAAGGGCCTGCCGGAAGAAAGGGTGGATGCCTACAATTTTTGGAAGGAATATTCCGTGCAGGAGGCGGCAGATGCCGTGACGGTTCTTGGCAACAGCTCCAGCATCATTCCCCGCATACAGACGGGAAGTCGTTTGCCGGGGCAGCACACCTACGCCAATGTGAACTGCGGCTCCATGGGGTACGACGTGCCGGCAGGCATAGGCGTTCAGATTGCGTCGGGGCGACCGATAACCGTTGTTACAGGTGACGGCAGTTTCATGATGAATCTTCAGGAACTCCAGACCATAGTTCACAACGGCCTCGACATCAGAATCGTGATTTTCTCCAACGACGGATATCGGGGAATTGAGCAGACCTGCAAAACCTATTTTCACGGATACAACGTGGGGTGCACGCCGGAGAGCGGTATTTCCATGCCCGACTTCTCCAGGGTTGCGGAGGCCTTCGGGCTGCCTTTCCGGCGCTGTTCCACCAATGGAGAGCTGGGTGACTCCGTGCGCTGGCTTTTCAGCCGCTCCGGCGCCTGCATTCTTGAGCTTTGTCAGAAGTACGACAACCCTCCCTGTCCTGTCATCAAGTCCAGACTTGGAGAAAACGGGGAGCCGTGTCCTGTGCGGCTCCATGACATGGCACCTTTCCTTGAGAAGGACGAACTCGACAGATTCATGTTTGATGGAGAAAGAGGCAGGAAATGAAGAAGCTTATCGTTATAGGTGCCGGAGGCTGCGCCAAGTCCGTAGTTGATTCCATAGTGACGCAGGAATGGGACTTTTGCGGATTCATTGATCAGAACAGGGAAAAACACACGCATCTTGGTTTTCCCGTTCTTGCACACAGCATTGAAGAAATGCCCGACAGAGAAGAATATTACTACATCATAGCCATAGGCAACAATAAGGTACGAAAGCACTACTATGATTTGCTGAAAGGGTATGGACTTCGTCTTGCCTCCATTGTGGACAGCACGGCCATGATTTCCCCGCGGGCTTCCATAGGCGAGGGATGCTTCATCGGCAAAATGGCCATCATCAACGGCTGTGCCGCCGTGAAGGACAACTGCATCATCAATACCAAGGCTCTGGTGGAGCATGGAGCCTTTGTGCATCAGCATGTCAACATGTCCACGAATTCCACCATCAACGGCGATGTCATTCTTTATGAAGGCTGTTTTCTCGGCAGCGCGTCTGTGGTCATAGGTCAGCTTTCCGTAGGACAGTGGGCCGTGGTGGGGGCCGGAGCCATCGTCATCCATAATGTTGAAGATTTTACAACCGTGGCCGGTGTTCCGGCCGTTAAAATAAAGTAGGTTCATGCATGAGCGCCATATTCATTGTTGCGGAGATAGGATGCAATCATAACGGCAGCAGGGAACTGGCCCGCAGAATGGTTGACGAGGCAAAAAAATGCGGCGTGGATGCCGTGAAGTTCCAGACTTTCAAGGCGGAGGAACTTATTTCCCGCTTTGCGCCCAAGGCCGAGTATCAGAAGAGAACCACCGGAAGCGGAGGCTCTCAGCTTGAAATGACCAGAAAGCTGGAATTGGCTCCCGCAGATTATCTTGAACTCAGAGATTACGCCCTGTCTCTGGGACTGGATGTCTTTTCCACGGCCTTCGATATGCCTTCCATGGAGTTTCTTGCCCGTACGGGACAGAAGGTGTGGAAAATTCCCTCCGGAGAAATCACCAATCTGCCGTATCTCCAAAAAATTGCCCGTTTGCCCATGGAAGGTAAGAAAATCATTCTTTCCACAGGAATGGCCACTATGGATGAGATAGGCGAAGCGGTAAATATTCTTCTCGAGAATGTCGAGCCGGAGGCGCTCACCATACTGCATTGCAATACGGAATATCCTACCATGGACGAGGATGTGAACCTTTCGGCCATAGGTGATCTGCAGAAGCATTTTCCCGGAATATCCGTCGGTTTTTCTGATCATTCCGTAGGATCCGTGGCGGCCGTCGGTGCGGCGTCCATGAATATTTCCATGATTGAAAAGCACTTCACGCTCGACAAGAACCTTGAAGGTCCGGACCACAAGGCTTCCGCCACGCCCGAAGAGCTGACGGCCCTGTGCCGTGACGTGCGCAGAATGGAAAGAATGCTCGGCGGCGGAGGCAAGCGTGTGACGGATTCCGAGCGACGCAACCGCATTGTGGCTCGAAAGTCCATTGTCGCCCGCAGGAATATAGTCCGGGGTGAGTTTTTTTCCGAGGAAAATGTCACCTGCAAACGTCCCGGCAGCGGCATAAGCCCCATGCACTGGTATGAGGTGCTCGGCAGAAAGGCTGAACGCGATTTCTGCGTCGATGAGCTTATCGAAGATTCCGGTTTTGAGATGCAGGGGGAATGACATGCCGTATTCCGTGGCTTTTGCTACCGGTTCCCGTGCCGATTACGGCATTCTGCGCGAGTATCTTCGTCTGCTCGACAAGGATCCCCGGGTGGATCTGTCCATTCTTGTTACGGGAGCTCTGCTTGAGGACAAGTACGGAGCAGCCGTCAGAGTCATTGAAGAGGACGGGTTCCGCATTGCCTGTCGCGTGAGGCTGCCTTTGGGAGGAACGGACAACAGACGTGTCGTGGACAGCATGGCCGTGGCCCTGCATGAGTTCGGTGCATGGTTCTCCGGCTCTCCGTGTGATCTGCTCATCCTTCTGGGCGACAGGTACGAAATGCTTTCCGTGGCCGTGGCGGCCGCCATGAACAAGATTCCCATTCTGCATTTTCATGGCGGCGAGGCAACGTACGCCAATTATGACGAGTTCATTCGGCACTGCATCACCAAGATGAGCACCTATCATTTCGCCTCTACGGAAGCGTATCGGAAAAGGATCATTCAGCTCGGTGAATCTCCTTCCAGAGTGTTTCACATAGGTGCTCTCGGCGCGGAAAATTGTCTTTCCATTCAAGAGGAAAATGTTCCTGAGGAAGTGAAGCTTCTGAAGGATCAGTCATACTTTGTCGTTCTGTTCCACCCGGAAACCATAAGCTCAGCGTCGCCGCTGCATCAGGTAGAAGAACTGCTCGCCGCGCTCTGTTCTTTCCCGGAGTACAGGTTCGTCTTTCTCGGGAGCAATGCCGATACCGGATCCGACGTCATACGCCTCAGCGTACGGAAATTCATCGCTGAGCATGAGAATACGGCGTACTTCGAGAACCTGCACCCGGATGGCTACCATTTTCTGCTCCGGCATTCGCTGGGCCTCATCGGCAATTCCTCGTCGGGCATCATTGAGGCACCCACTCTCGGTATTTATACCGTGAACGTGGGCGGCAGGCAGGACGGCAGAGTCAAGGGGGAGAGCGTCATTTCCGTCCCCTGCGAAAGAGGAGAGGTTGAGAGGGCCATACGTCGTGTGCTGGCGGAAGGCCCCCGACAGAATTTTGAAAACCCTTACTTTGTGAGAAATGCCATAGTCAGGAGTGCGGAACTCACGGGCATGGTGCTGGAGCGGCTGAAAAAAGACGTCGCTTCCCCCAAGATTTTTTTCGACATCCCTTTTTCTATAATGGAAAATCAATGAAATACTACGATATGGTGATAAGTCTCGGGCAGAACTGCCATGCGAGCATGGTTTTAAGAAACTGCAGTCAACAGCAGTTTTCCTATCCGCTCGACTGGTCTGCGGGAATCTTGTGGGACAAGTGCGGAGTGGCCGGCCTGCCCGGCAAGGTTGATCTTATCTGCAACAATTTTGAAGGGGCCTTTGAAAGAGAGGATTTTGTCGTCTTTGGTGAGCCTGATCCGGATTCGCCCCATTTCTGGGTGAAGAATCTGAAAACCGGACTTCAGTATCAACATGATTTTCCCAAGGGAAAAACGGTGGATGAATATTTCCCCGTATTTAAAGAAAAATACAGACGTCGTGTGTACCGTTTGTATGAGGAAATAGGAAGAAGCGAGAGAGTCCTTTTCTTTTTTATCAGTTATACAGATGAGTTGACTGACGATATTGTCATACTTTGTCATAATAGATTGACAAATCATTTCTCTGATAAAAAAATAGATTTTATGCTTATTATGAAAGATGATAGTGTTGATATTGGTACATATCGTCGTATTGATATAAATAAAAATATAGTAAAATATAACGTTGATATAGGACATTACTTGTATTCAGATGACTGCATTAAAAATAAAAATACTGTGTTTGCAGTTGTAAATAATCATTTTGTAACAGCATCAAAAATAAATAATATGTTTGATATGTTATGGAAGCAGCAGAGTGAAATCGAACTGTTGAAGGATAAAATTGCAAAGAGCGGGGATGCATGAAAAGAATGCTGGAAGAAATGACGGGACTGCGCGGGCTGGCGGCATTTCTGATATGTTTGAATCATACCTTATTGCTGATTCCTTCTCTTAAAGAGTCTTTTCTTGGTCCTTTTCTCATGCGTTGCGGAATTCTAGGTATGAGCCTCTTCTTTTGTCTGAGCGGTTTTGTCATATATTATAACTATGGGGTAAGAATACAAAAATATCCGAAAACGGAAATTGTGCACTTTTTCGTAGCCCGTTTTGCCCGTATTTATCCTTTATACTTCGTCTTTCTTCTGGGATTTGCCGTTTTCTGCCTTTTGCGGACACAGGGGACGTTGCTGCAAGCTCATCTTACGGCCCTGCCCATATTCTTTTCCGGTATGCAGAGCTGGTTTTTCGGCATCATCAACGGATTTCAGGTTGTTCATCTTCTTGATTCCGCCAACATTTCCTGGTCCATATCCACGGAGTTCGGACTGTATTGTCTGTTCGTGCCTGCAGTATTCCTGTTGAAGTGGAGGAAAACCTTCCTGCGTGTTCTTGTTTTCAGCACAGCCATGGTTCTGCTTCACATCCTCTATGCCTATTTGTGCCATGCATCCGGTATCGCAGAAGACATGGCCTCGCTGTTTTCCTGTGAATCCGGAACGACCTTTTTTTTTCTGATTAATTATTCTCCTCTGGGCAGGTTTCTGGAATTTCTTGCCGGTTGCGGAGCGGCCATGCTTTTTGAGCTGCACTCTGGGGGCGGGCATTCACACATTCGTGCGGCGTTGCTGGCAGTTGCGCTGCTGCTGGTGCTGGATTCCTGTACACTTAGGCTGTTTCAGTTCGTTACGTCGGATTTCAGTTTGCTTTCTATGGCTGTTGTGCTGCTTGTTTTTGCCGCCGCGCTGGGCAGAAGCCGTTTTCTTTCGTCTCGCCTGCTCGTGTTCATGGGGGAGGTAAGCTATTCCGTTTATTTGCTGCATATCGTTTTTGTAAAACTGCTCTGCTATCATGGGGAAAGGTTTATTTCGATGATATCAACCTTGGCTGCATTCTTTATAGGAAGCTATTTATGCGGTTTTATGTGCTATAAGTTTTATGAAATGCCGTGCAGAAAAAAGATAAGAAGATTTTTTATGATTTAAACTTAATAATATATTATTAAGTTTAGATTTTGCTCACCATGTGATTATCTATAATTATTGGAGAGTATTATGAGATATACTATTGATGATATTGATATTTTTATTCTTACATACAATAGGGCGAACTACCTTGATGAAACAATACGTAGTGTTGTTAATCAGACGGAGACTATCAGAAAATTTTATGTTCTTGATAATGATAGTACGGATAATACTGAGGAGATAGCAAAAAAATATGCCGATAAGGGCTGTATATATGTGAAGAGCAGCGGTTTGTACGGAAATTTTTTCAAGGCTCAGGAACTGACGACCGGAAAGTACGTACTCACCTTTCACGACGACGATCTGCTTCACCCGGAGTTTTTTGAAAAAATGCTGTTCGGGCTGAATTCCATTCCGAACGTGGCTTACGGGGTAAGCACGTTTACGTGGTTTCCCGTAGATGTCATGGCTTCCGACCTACCCAAGCTGTATGAACGTCAGCTGCCGTGGGACTATCTTTATCCGAAGCACATGACCGACGAATTTCTTGTGTTGAGGAATTCTTTCGAGGTTACGAAAGCCATTTTGTTTGCAGAGTCCTATTATCCCTGCAATCCCTGTATCTGCAGCGTCATATACCGGGCGGATATTTTTAAAAACAGGGTTCCTCTGAATGACATTTACGGCAAGGTTGACGATACGCCGTTGCTCATACGCATGGCCAAGGAAGGTAATGCCTTTATTTTTCTTGATCATCGCGCGGTATTTCACAGAACGCACAAGCACCGTGACGCCTATAATCCGGCAACGGCCAATACATTCGAACAGTCCTATCGCTGGGCGCAGGCCTATACCGATGAGTTGAAAGGGCATGATTGTCCGGAACTGTATCAAAAGCTTGTGACCATGATATGTAATATTTATCCCGTAGTTACTAGAAGAGATGTAGTAGAGCGATATCCTGCGGAAGCGCTGATTCAGATGCTTGTGGATAATGGAGATGCGCCTTCATATCTGAAAAAATTCAGGACGCATCAATATGTCAAGCCTGAGATTAGAGCCCGTGAACCGCAGCTTTTTTTTGCAGATACGTATTTTCCTGCAGAAAATTTGAAGGATATTCTTGAAACTATAAAACTGGTGTGCCTTTGGAAGATTTCCAGGGGACAGAAAAGAAGAATGTACAAGAATATGGTAAGACAAAAAAATCCCAGAATAGGGCTTCTGAAAGCGTTAATATATTATTACCGTTTGCACAGACTGACCAAATAGACGGATGTATTCATGAGAAACTATGTCATTGCAGCTCCTCCCTATTCAAAAAGTGCCGGGGTCAGAGCGTTGTATGCGCTTTCCGACCTATTGGAGACAAGGGGATTTCAGGCTCCGGTTCTTTGTCATGAAGCCTGTACCGAGCATCACTGCATTTCATCATTCACCCGTGAAATGCAGGAGGAAGACATAGTGATATATCCGGAGATAGTGAGGGGCAATCCTCTGCGTTTTCGCCGAGTGGTGCGGTATGTTTTATATTTTCCCGGGAGACTGGGGGGAACTCGTTGCTTCGATGATAATGAGTACGTTGTTACATGGGATAAAGAATATATAAAGGGCGTGCCGGAGCTGACGCTGCCGCTTTTGGACAGAACGTTGTTTTACGATGCCGGTCTTCCCAGAACCCATGATGCCATTTATGAACACAAGTCCTGCGGAGAGAAGAGGGCGCTGGATATTCCGAAGGGCGTGCACATCACCATGCATTATCCCGAACGGAAACAGGATCTCGTCTTTCTGCTGCAGACGACGAGAACGCTGTATTCCTATGATCACAACAGTCTTCTCAATAATGAGGCCGCCGCCTGCGGTGCCAGAGTAAAGCTGGTGACGGATGAAGGGATTGTGGATTATGAGCCGGTGTTGAATTTTGATGAGAATAAGTTTCGTAGGCAGCTTGATGCCTTCATTGAAGATACACAGGCGCTTTTGCCGCACAAGCCCCGTTCTGTCCCCTGTTTGCGCGGGGAACGGCTCATGTGGTACTTCCGGCTGTTGTTTCACCGTGCTGCATATGCGTGTACGGGCAGGGAAGAAAATCTCCGGCGTACGCTTTACTACAAAATAAAGCTCGGTATTCCTGTGAAATGAATGTATTGCTTTTGTTAGAAGGGAAGAGGCAAAGTTTCATCACGCAGGAGGGATATTTTAGCGGAATAGATGTCGCCCCTTCTTCTTTGAATGTACAATCACAAGTTTTCCTCAAAATATCATCTGAGAATAGCCCGATTTTTGACGGTTCAAAAGCCGGTTCCGACGGCTTCAAACGGATTCACGGCCAGTACAAACGTATGGTACAGGCGGATTTTTCAAAAATCGTTTGTTAAAAAAGAAAAGCCATGTAAAAACACGGCTTTTCTTCGGAAAATCAAACTCTGGTGGGCGGTGAGGGACTCGAACCCCCGACAGTCGGTGTGTAAGACCGATACTCTACCAACTGAGCTAACCGCCCCCGTCGTTTTTTCTAGGGGAAGAGTTGAGGCATGTCAAGCATTGAGGGGCGTGAGTTCCGCATCTTTGTACCGACGGCTTCGGCCGGGGAAAAGCGTTTTTTCAGAACTTGCTGGAATACTGACATGCTGTTCAGAAGATAGTTTTGAGCAGCGCGCTTGCGTTGTCTTCCGTAACGGGAACCGGGCACAGGCAGGCCAGAGGTTCATGGGCCACAGCCCGTGCAAGTGCGGCAAGGCTGTTTTCATCGGGCCTGTCCACACCGAGGGAAGTAAGGCTGAACTGGTTGCGGAAATTCCTGTAGGCTTCGGCCGCCTTCTGACCGATCTCAGCGGGCGTTTCGTGACCGGTGAAGTCGGCACCGAGCAGCAGGCCGATTTTTTTGACCTTTTCCGGAACGACGGGAGCGATGAATTCCAGAGTCGGAGGCAGGCTGAAGGCGCAGGCCTTGCCGTGAGGCATATGGAAGGTGGCCCCGAGAACGTGGGCAATGGAGTGTCCTACATGGGCCGAGGCGCAGGCAAGCATCCAGCCGCCGAGGCTGGCGGCGGAAAGCATGCGTTCGCGGGCGGTGATGTCGTTGCCGTCGGCTACGGCTCGCGGAAGATAGGTGATGACATCTTCTATGATCTTTTCACAGAGCATGTCCGTCGGAGTGGTTGATAAAATGGACGTGTAGGACTCGCAGGCATGGGAGAAGACATCCAGTCCGGTAATGAGGGTCAGTCCTGCAGGCATGCCTGCGGTGAGCTCGGGGTCAAGAATCGCGTATTCGCTCATGCCTTCCACGGCGAGAATGGGAGCCTTTACGCCTTTTTCCACATCCGAAATGATGAGCCCGTTGGACAGCTCACTGCCTGTGCCGGAGGTGGTGGGAATGGCTATGAGTCCTGTT
>CALUPL010000017.1 GCA_944322635.1 uncultured Mailhella sp. | reverse complement strand
GGTGCTGAGCGCGGAAGTCATGCTCACGGCGGCCCTGTACCGCAAGGAAAGCCGCGGCTCTCACCTGCGCCTCGACTACCCTGAAATCGACAACGAAAACTGGCTGAAATGGATTCTCGTGGAACAGGAGGACGGCGAACTTTCGCTGCGTACGAAGGACATTCCCATCGAGCGCTATCCGCTCCGTCCCGAGCACAAGCGCGAGCTGCACGCCTCCATTGCCGCGGCCAGAAAACTTGGGGAGAAGATATAATGGGCATCCGTCACATAGATTACGACAAGTGCATCCGCTGCGGCCGCTGCATCACCTACTGCCCTCAGGACGTGCTGCGTCCCGATGAGGAAAAGCGGCCTGCCATCACCTATCTTCAGGACTGCCAGTCCTGCTTTCTGTGCGAGAAGTACTGCCCGGCCGGAGCCATAGCCGTTTCCGCCGACAGGGAACGGCGTCCCATTCTGCCGTGGAAAATCTGACAGAGACCTGCCGCTGAATACCGCGGCTCATCCCCCGGCTTCCGCTTTTGCGGAAGCCGGGCCAGACCAGGAGGACAAGTCCATGATCGCCAACATGCCCACATCAACCTTCCTCCTCTATATCGGAGCTTTTCTGATACAGTTCGTCTTCGTCGTTGGCTACGGCGTCTGGTGGTGCCTCCAGGACAGAAACACTCCCGGCAAAGACAAGCGGAACTGATGGAGGAAGCTCGCCATGATGATCGCCATTCTCGTCATCTATTTCGGCCTCATGCTGTTCATCGGCTACCTTGCCGCCCGCCGGGTCAAGAACTCCAAGGATTACTTTCTCGGCGGCAAGGGCTTCGGTCCGTGGTTCACGGCCTTCAAGTTCGCCGCCACCTGGGAAAGCGGCGTCAAGCTGGTAGGCAGTCCGGGCATGGCCTGGAATGCAGGCTGGTCGTCGCTCGCCATGGGCATAGGCACGCCCCTCTGCTATTTCTTCTCCTTCCGCGTGTTCGGCCAGCGTCTTAAAATGGCCTTCGACCACTTCAACGTGCTCACCCTCCCCCAGATGCTGGAAAAACGCTACAACAGCCGCGCCGTCCGCGTCATTGCGGCCGTAGCCATCCTCATCGGACTCGGAGGATCTCTGGTGGCCCAGTTCAAGGCCACGGGCGAAATATTCTCCGCCATTCTCGGCATCGACTACATTTCCGGACTCCTCATAGGTTCCATCATTGTCGGCATCTACTGCATCATGGGCGGCTATCTCGCCTCGGTGTGGACCGACTTCATTCAGGGAATCATCATGGTGTTCGGCTCCATAGCCATATTCCTTGCCACCGCTCATGTAGCCTTCGGCGGATTCTCGTCCGATCTTCTCTCCCAGATCAACCTGGCCCTTGCCTCGGTCGATCCCAGCCTGCTCGACATCACGGGCGGCGGCAAGATGAGCTGGTCCAATCTGTTCATCATTCTCGCCATCACCATGCTCGTGGGCATAGCCATGCCTCAGCAGAGCGTGGCCATATTTTCCATGCGCGATGTGCGCACCGCCCGCGTGGCCATGATCGTATGCGTGGTGTTCTCCGCCATCCTCGCCTGGACCCTGGCTCTTACCGGCATGATGAGCCACGTGGTGCTTGATCCGGGGGAAGTGAAGAACCCCGACATGGTCATTCCCCTGCTCATTCCCAAGGTACTTTCACCTCTCATGGGAGGCATCTATCTTGCCGCAGTACTTGCGGCCATCATGTCCACGGTGAGCGGTTCCATCGTGGTGGCCGCCTCCTCGCTTACGGAAGACATCTTCAAACTGGTCATTCCCCACACCCACGCCAGACATCCCATGCTCTGCAACCGGCTCGGCGCAACCATCTTCGTCCTGTTGCCCCTGCTCTTCGCCATCAATCCGCCCACCATCATCTTCTGGATCGGCGTGTTCGCCTTCGGATTCCTGGTATTCACCTTTCTCATGCCCATGCTCGGCGTCATTCTGCTGCCCCGCGCATCCAAGCAGGCCGTCATCATACAGATGCTCTGCACCATGATCATCATTCCCGTGTGGACCATCTGGCTGCAGGGGCCGACAGGCATTCCGGCGCTGCTCATCGGTCTCATAGGTGCGCCGCTCATCTTCCTTGCCGTAAACGCCTTCTACAAAAAAGACGAGCTTGCCCCGGAAATCAGCGAACTCTGGAACAAATTCCATCAGCTCTGATAATCTTCGGCAACATTTCGGGAGTACGTTCATGAAAAGCCTTTCCGCACGCAGCATGACTCTTTGTTCCACAGGCGTGACGTGGGACGAGGAAAGCCTGACCCGGCGATACGGCTTTCTGCGCAGAGTCCGAAACGAAGTCAGCTTCAAGCTCGTCTTCTATCCCTACTGGGTGCTCGAACTTCACGGCAGGGCCATCTGGCGACTCTTCGGCGCGCGCCCTCTGGCCATGCTCGTCGTGGCGGATGCCCGTTCCGGTCGCTGTCTCCAGATAAGCGCGCCGCCCGCGCTTACCATGGAACGCCTCCGCCCTGCGACGACGGCTCTCTCTAAACAGTCTTCCTTCTTCCCCGCAGGACTGGAAGGACAACATGTCCCCTCAAAAGATGTGCGCGCGCATGTGGTCCGTCCGCTGTGCGACAGAAAAGCAGTTCAGAACAACGCCGAAACCTTTGCCCTCGCGGCATGGCGCAGACGCTGCAATCTGCCGCTCGGACCACGCGCCGACATCTCCTGCACGGACTCGACAGCCGTTCTTCTCCACAAGCCGTTCTGGATCATGACGGCACAATCAAACGTGAAAAACGGCAGAAACAAACTCTTCGTCTTCGACGCGAGTACTGGACTCGGAGGTGTTTCCGAGTACTGGAACGTCGTGGAATACATCATGGCTCTCGACCAGGATGCTCCGGCCGGAATTTCGGAGCTTCAAAACGGGAGACTTGACCTTTCAGCGTAAAACAGGCCCGCGGGCTTCGCCCCGTCCCTTCCCCGTAAAAACAGAGGTATTTCTTATGCAGCGTGCACTGCCTGAACCTTTCCGCTTCAAAGCCATCGAACGCATCCATCTCCCCGGCAGGGAAGAACGCGAGCAGGCGCTCAAGGAAGCCCATTACAACATGTTCGCCCTCAAGGCCAAAGACGTGTACATCGACCTGCTCACCGACTCCGGTACCGGAGCCATGAGCAAGGAACAGTGGGCGGCCCTCATGCTCGGCGACGAATCCTACGCGGGCGCGGACAGCTTCTATCGTCTCAAGGCGGCCGTGAAGGAAATCATGGGCTTTGACTACGTCATTCCCTCCCATCAGGGACGTGCTGCCGAAAACATCCTCATCGGTTCTCTGGTGAAGCCCGGCGACTACATCCCCATCAACATGCCTTTCGACACCACCCGTGCACACATGTTCAACGCGCAGGCCAAGCCCGTAAACTGCGTTGTCGATTCCGCGTTCCAGCCCGAAGTCGAGCTGCCTTTCAAGGGCAACGTGGACCTCAGCAAGCTGGAGGAGGCTCTCAAGGCCCACGGTGACAAGATTCCCTTCATCATGGTCACCGTCACCAACAACTCCGGCGGCGGTCAGCCCGTGAGTCTGCAGAACCTGCGTGACGTAAGCGCCATGGCCAAAAAGTACGGCAAAAAGCTGTTCCTCGATGCCGCACGCATGGCCGAAAACGCCTTCTTCATCAAGGAACGCGAGCCTGAATGCGCAGGCATGAGCATGGCTGAAATTCTCAAGGCCATGATGGACACCGCCGACGGCGCCACCGTTTCCTGCAAGAAGGATCCCATGGTCAACATAGGCGGCATGGTCGTGCTGCGTTCGGAAGAAGACTACATGAACCTTCTGCCCCGCGTGGTGCTGTTTGAAGGGTTCATCACCTACGGCGGACTTGCCGGACGTGACCTCGACGCCCTGGCCGTAGGCCTGCACGAAATGACCGATGAGGAGTACATGGCCCATCGTCTGAGCCAGGTGCGCATGCTCGGCGACATGCTCATCGAGGGCGGCGTGCCGATCATCCGTCCCGTGGGCGGTCATGCCATCTTCATCGACGCCGGCCGCTTCTTCCCCCACATTCCTCAGAAGTACTTCCCCGCCGACGTTCTTTCCATCGAAATCTACCGCGAAGGCGCCGTGCGTGGCGTGGGTCTCGGCGCACTGGCCTTTGAAGACAAGGACCCCGTAACCGGCGAAAAGATCATGCCCAAGCTGGAACTCTACCGCATGGCCATTGCCCGCCGCACCTACTCCAACAGCCATATGGAATACCTGGCCGAAACCGTGGTCAACGTTTATAAGCGCCGTGATTCCATCAGATACGGCCTCAAGCTGACCTACGAACCCCCGGTTCCCGGAATCACCCACTTCCTGGCCCGCCTTGAACCCTTCGCCCTGTAATCTGACAGCCGATCTCCCATAACAAGCCGGAAGTACCGCTCTCGGAGCCAGGTACTTCCGGCTTCTTTTTAAGGCAGGGCGTGAGTGTCTCCCCTTCTTCCGGACTGAAACTCCCTCCCGTTCATCCGCAGGATGATTTTTCTGCCGCCACTCCGGGCCCCCGGCAAGAACTTTCTTGACCGAAGCAGCTGGAAAATACCTGTTTTCCGCCGCACAACGTGCCTTAAAAGCAAAACCCCACAAGGTGTTAGCGACCTTATGGGGCTTTATGACAGTATTGCTGGCGGAAGCGTATAGGAGTCGAACCTACCTCAGACCTCTCAGCCTGACACTGGTTTTGAAGACCAACGAATATTATTTTCCTAGGTTTTCATCATTTTTTATTATCCTTATAATTCAATAAATTATTCATACAAGCTCTTTCCTTTATTTTCCTAATATGCTATTTGCTTGACCAAATAGGTTGGAAATAGGGTTGGAAAAAAGGAGACAAGGGATGGCTACCACGAAACGGAACAAAACCAAATATCCCGGAGTATTTTTCCGAGAAGAAAAAAGAATAGGTGCCTCTGGAAGCGAAAAGGTCTATTATGTCGTATTCAAGAAGAATGGGAAAGTCATTGAAGAAAAGGTAGGGCGACAGTTTGTTGACGACATGACTCCCGCCAAGGCTTCCAGAATACGTTCTGAGCTTATAGAAGGCAAACGAAAAACCAGAAAAATAGCCAAAGAAGAGGCGCTTGCTGCTTCGCTCAGAAAAAATATTCATGGAATTTGGGAAGAGTATGCAAAAGGTCGCCCTAAAAGCAAAAATACTGATATTGATCTTTGTAGATATAAACTTCATTTAGAAAATATATTTGGGCATAAATTTCCTGAAGAAATCACAACAAATGATGTTAGAGTATTCAAAGATAATCTTCTTCAATCAGGAAAAAGTCCACAAACGGTTCTTAATACTCTTGCTTTGCTTCGTCGCATTTTGCGCTTTGGTGAAAAAAATGGCTTTTGTACACTCCCTGATAGATCACAACTTGTTTTTGAGATGCCAAAAGTTGATAATATAAAAACTGAAAATCTAACTGAAACACAACTAAAAGCTTTGATGGAAGCACTGGATGCTGAAACAGATCAGGTTATGGCTTCTTGCTTTCGATTAGCTTTAGTAACAGGCATGAGAAAAGGAGCATTATTAGCATTAGAATGGACGGATTTAGATTTTGAGCAAGGTATCATAACACTACAAGGAAGATCGGCTAAAAAAGGAAAAACGGCATACATACCTATGTCTGAAGCTGCGAAAATTATCTTGGAAAAGCTTCCTCATACGTCTCGATATGTTTTTCCAAATGCAAAAGGTGAAAAAAGATCTGACTTTCGTAGTATGCCAAATAGAATAAAACAAAAAGCCCAATTACCCACTAATTTCCGTCCATTTCATGGATTAAGACATACATATGCTTCACATCTCGCTTCTAGTGGAAAAGTAGATTTATATACTCTTCAAAAGTTACTTACTCACTCAAGTCCACAAATGACGCAACGCTATGCTCATCTTGCAGATGAAGCTATGAAACGAGCCGCTCGTGTAGCTGATGATATATTAACTAGGCTCAGGACTCATTAATTGCCAAAAGGGTAAAAAGTTCTTATTGTCGGCATAGGGAGGATGCCATGAAGGAACTTTTTTATCTTTCTCATGAACAGATTGCTCGTATCAAACGCTACTT
>CALUPL010000016.1 GCA_944322635.1 uncultured Mailhella sp. | reverse complement strand
GACAAGGAGGTTTATAAGCAGCGGCACAAGATAGAAATCATGTTCGGCCGACTCAAGGATTGGCGCAGAATAGCCATGCGTTATGACCGTTGTGCCCACACGTTCTTTTCGGCTATTTGTCTCGCTGCCATTGTCATCTTTTATATTTAATGAGTCCTAAACCTAGCGACTCAGGAGGCTGTCCTCAGTCTGTCCAGATAGTCCGCCCACTCCTGCATCATCTTTTGGCGCTCCTTCAGGTACTGCGCTCTATTATAGGGGCGTCGGGAATTATCTCTTTCGCAGTGTGCAAGCTGCATTTCAATGATATCGGACGGATACTGCTGCTCATTGAGCAATGTCGAGGCCATAGCCCGAAACCCGTGAATGCACATCTGGTCCTTATCATAGCCCAGACGACGCAAGGCATTAAGAAGTCCCATATCGGAAATGCACCGGGATCTGCTTTGAGGGCTGGGGAAAACCAGCTCATCAGCTCCAGTCATATCATAAAGCTCCTTAAAGAGCTCCTTAACCTGACGAGCCAGCGGGACCACATGGACTTTCTTCATTTTCATGCGCTCCGCCGGAATGGTCCACAGAGCCTTCTGAAGATCTATTTCCTTCCACCTTGCTCCCCGCAACTCCTGAGAACGAACAAAAACATACGGAAGGATGCGCAAGGCGTATTTTATGGTGAAGCAGCCATCATACTCATCCAGTGCCCGGAGAAGCTGACCTACCTGCTTTGGATCAGTAATTGCCGCCCGATGCTGGACGGATCCCCCAGAAGACAATCCTGCCATAATCTCAGAAGCTGCGTTGTGCTTCACATATCCACAGGCAACGGCATAGCTGCATATCTGACGGGTGATCCGGGCAAGTCGCTTAGCCATATCATAGGCACCTCGCTTTTCCACTACCCTCAAAGCCGTAAGAATGACGGGCGCATCGACGTCTTCCATAGCCATAGAGCCAAAGGCGGGAAAAAGCTGATTCTCCAGTCGATTCTTCAGAAGCTTCTTATACCCTTCCTGTTTATCGAGGCTTCTATTTTCGAACCATTCCCGACCTATCCTCTCGAAGGTCAGAACGGTTTTCCTTTTCTCAGCCTCTGCGCCGCTTTTCAGACGCTTTTGCTCTTCCTTCGGGTCAATCCCTTCGGCCAGTTTCTTTTTGGCTTCCAGCTTAAGCTCACGCGCTTTTTTCAGCGAGACATGAGCCAACATACCCAGACTCAAAGTGTCTTCCTTGTCATCAGGTCTTCTATATTTCAACCTCCAGAACTTGCCTCCGGCAGGCGTGACATACAGGTAGAGACCTTCTCCGTCTATAAGCTTGTAGGGCTTCTCCAGAGGCTTGGCTTTTTCGACTTCTTTAGCCGATAACATATTGACTTTACGCATGATTTACTCCATTTGGGGGTATTTTCAAAGGGGCCATCCGATATTTTCGCAAGATACCCCCAAATGTACCCCCAATTTTGGGGGTATGTCCATGTTGCTTCCTGGATTATGCGGGACTATAATTTTTAAAAAAAATAAGTCCCACAAGGGTTTATGTACCTTATGGGACTTTCTCAGCATCTATTCTGGCGGAAAGGGTGGGATTCGAACCCACGTACCGGCTCATCACCGATAACTCGATTTCGAGTCGAGCGCGTTACGGCCTCTTCGCTACCTTTCCACAAACGTGTGTTGTACACGAAGAGCCGCCTGCGGGCAAGCCTTTTTTCCGGAGCCGCAGGGGCGGAAGAGTCGTCCGGCCCGGGCGGACAGCCCGTTGTCTGCCCAGCCATCATCAGATTCCTCCCTGTGCGGCAGATGTTCCGTACCGGTGGATGAATCACTATTGGCAGAAACTCTGAAAAGAGGCCTCGCCAGGCCGCATCATTGAGCCTGTATGTCCGAACGAAAAAAGACCCGCTGACGAATCAGCAGGCCTTTCAAAAAGACTTATGAAAAACAGAAAACTGAGCAGAAAAAACTTTCTTCCTCTCAGAGGGGCAGACTGCGTCTCTCGTCCATGTCGGCATGAAGCTGTGCAATAAGAGCGTCCAGCCCGTCGAAGCGACGATCCTGACGCAGCTTTGCCAGAAACTTTACTTCCAGTTCCCGGCCGTAAATGTCTTCGGAAAAGTCCATGATGTGCGTCTCCAGCGTAAGCACGGAACCGTCGAACGTCGGATTCTTGCAAAAACTGGTCACGGACATATGCCACACTCCGGCGCCCTCTCCGTCCAGGAGCCTTGCCGAGGTGGCATACACGGCAGGAGCCGTCATGGCCTGCGTGTGAGGCACGTCGAGATTGGCGGTAGGGATGCCCAGAAGCGGCCCCCCTCTGCCTTCGCCGTGCACAACTTCCCCCTGCACGGAAAAGGGACGACCGAGAAGCCCGTTTGCCTCGTCGAGACGACCATCGGCCAGAGCCTTTCTGATGCGCGTGGAACTGACGGGCGCACCGTCCACCATCACGGCCTCCACCTGCGTGACATGCGGAATGCACGTTTTCAACATGTCAGCTCCGGCCTGATCCTTTCCCATGCGAAAGTCATAGCCGACGAAAAGCTCACCTACCGCAAGTTCTTCTTCCAACACGCAGCGGCAGAACTCGCCTGCGCCTCTGGAAGCCAGTTCTTTCGTAAAGGGCAGCAACAGCACGGCATCCACGCCGAGCGCCTCCATGTACTCAAGACGCTGCGCCGTGGAGCAAAGCTCCTTGGGGGCACGGGAAGAGAGCACCGAAACGGGATGGGGGTCGAAAGTGACGGCCACGGCAGGAACGTTCCGGGCTCTGGCGCTTTCCACGGTACGACGCAGCAGAGCCTGATGGCCGAGATGCACGCCGTCGAAATTGCCGACGGTAGCCGTGCAGGAAGTCCACGCTCCCCGTTCACGGAGAGCGGCGGGTCGGGAATCTACAATCATGAACTACTTGGCCGCCGTGTTTTTAAGCGCCATGTCCACGGCGTCTATGAAGTTGTCGAGGGGCAGCGCACCGCGCAGCACCATGTTGTTCACGAGAAAATACGGAGTGCCCACAAAGCCGAGTGCGTTTGCGTCTGCGGCATCGCCAGCCATGATGGCGTCAAGCTCCTTGGCCTTGCTCTTCACAGCGGCCTCAACGGCCTTGGCGTCGAATCCGGCTTCCGTCGCCACGGCCCGCATGGCTGCAAGTACGTCGTCCTCCACCTGCTTCTGACGGTCAAAGATAAGCGCGTACATCTTCCACGCCTTCGCCTTGTCCATCTGATAGGCGGCAATGAACCACTCACCGGCAATGCGGCCCGCCTGCGTTTTGGGAATCTGCTTGAACACCAGCCGGATCTTGCCGGGATAACGCTTCATCAGACTTCCCACGGTATAGGCCGCCTGATGGCAGTAGGTGCAGAGAAAATCGGAAAAGGCGATGATGGTCACGGGAGCATTGTCGGGACCTCCGACGGGCCGCCCTTCAAGCGCCACGGCCTTGGGCTGATTGATCTCCGTTTCCCACTGACGCAGCAGCACGGAACGACGACGCTTATCCGATCCCTGCTGCACTATGTCGAGCATTTCCTCGCTGTGATCCTTCAGCACGTTGAGAATGATTTCGGGATGCTCCTTCAGCAGGGCTTCCAGCTGAGCGGACATATCCTGCGAAGGCGCGGCCTGAGCCGGACCGACAGCCAGCATACCGCCGGACAGCAGAAAAAGTGTCAGACATATATGACGAAGAAACGACATGATTCTCTCCTTTGGCGGGACTATAGCTTTTTCATTCCGACATGACAAGCCGCCCCGAACTTCAGGCATGTGCCCGCACAACCATGCTTTTCTTCGAACTCAGCCTCCTGCAGAATCAGCGAATATCGTCATGAATCCGCGGCATGTCGGGCGGTTGCAGAAAAAACTCATGCAAATCGTTCTACTGAACCGAGTTTGCCGGAGAATGTACCTTTTCGTCAAAACCCCGTCGCGCATCAGCAGGTGACCATGCTCACGGCAAGGCCGCCCATGGAGGTTTCCTTGAACTTATGGCTCATTTCTCTTCCGGTTTCGGCCATGGCGGCAATGGCGGCATCGAGGGAAACACGATGAGCTTCGGGACTCGTTCCCGTACTGATGAGCGCCGCATTGAAGGCCTTGACCGCCCCCATGGCGTTGCGTTCAATGCAGGGGATCTGCACGTATCCGCCCACAGGATCGCAGGTGATGCCGAGATGATGTTCCAGCGCAACTTCGGCGGCATTTTCCACATAGGGAGAAGGATTGCCCTGTGCATCGGTAAGCATGGCGGCCGCCATGGCCGAAGCCACGCCGATTTCTCCCTGGCACCCCACTTCGGCACCGGCAATGCTGGCGTTGTGCTTGGCAATGAAGCCCACGGCCGCAGCGGCAAGAAAGCCTTCACGGATAGCCCGGTCTCCAATGAAAAGATCATGCCGCATGGCATAGACCAGGGAAGGCATGACGCCTGCAGAACCGCAGGTGGGAGCCGTGACGATGACGCCGCCGGACGCGTTCTCCTCCGATGCGGCGAAGGCGTAGGCATTGAGTCCGGCAAGGAACTTGCCCGGAGAGGAGTGAAGGGCGTGCGCCCGTTCCAGAAGCATGTGCGCCTTCCGTTCCACCTTGAGCGGACCGGCCAGATAGCCGCTGCCGGCAAGGCCGTGCCGCACGGACTCCTCCATTCTGTCCAGAATGTTGTTCAGGCCTTCGAGAATGGATGTGCGCGAGGCTCCGGTAATGGCCATTTCGTTGTCGAGCATGATCTCGTAGAGATTGAGCCCCTCGGTGCGCACAATGTTGCGCAGCTCCTTCATGTTGCTGTAGGGATGAACGGGCTCTCCAAGTTCCGGAGCCTTCCATCCGTCCCACTGCACGAAGCCGCCGCCTACGGAATAGTAGGCTTTTTCGAAAATCACGCCTCCCCCGGCATCGAGCAGTTCCGCCACCAGCGTGTTGCTGTAGGGGTAATTGTGCACCACCGCATCGTGCACGATGTCGGCCAGGGAAACCAGCGCGCTGCCCACGCCGAGATCCACCTTGTAATCCTTGAGAGGCTCCTCGGAGAGTTTCGTCAGATAGCCGGAAGGACAATCTTCGGGACGCACGCCGAGCAGGCCTGCAAGAACGGCGGCGTCGGTGCCGTGCCCGGCGCCGGTGGCGCTCAGAGAGCCGAAAAGGCGTACCCTCATGCGGGCTGCACGGGCAAGCTGTTCTCTGGGAAGTTCCGCGCAGGTTGCGGCAAAAAGCCGTCCGGCGGTCATGGGTCCTATGGTATGTGAACTCGACGGGCCCGGCCCGACCTTGAACAGGGAAAAAAGCGACGTGGTGATGGGCCGCATGACGAGGCTCCTCTTTTTACGGTTGTCGATGCGGCGGTATCCGAGCAGAAAACAAAGTCCGCCGCAGGAAAAGGGCGGCCGAAGGCCGCCCCTGCAAAAACGCCGCCCCTTTCTAGGAACGACACGCGGAAGGAAGCTTACCCCTGTGAGGATTCTTCCTTCTCCTCAGCCTCAAGATCTTCGGTATGCTTGAGAATTTCCTCAAGCTGAATGTCGCCGCAAAGCACGCCCACGATTTCGTCCTTGTCGTCCGTCACTGCCTGGGACACGGACAGAATGAGCGCTCCCGTGTACTGGGACTGGTACACGTCCGTCACATGAAGTTCGCCGTCCTGCATGGGCATCTTGAACCAGATGCGGTCGGAATAGTCATAACCGGGATCGGGCAGATGGCCGTATTTGTCGGCATTGGCCTCGTCCGTCACCACGGCCTGCAGGAGCTTGCCCTTCGCGTCGGTAAGCGTGATGAACTGAATATAAGGATAGTGATCGGCAAAGCTCTGCATGGCGTCGCAGCGTTCCTGATCCGTACGGCTTGCCCGGCAGGCTTCGGCCAGACGCGTCATGATGCCGGAAGCAAGACGGCTCGCGATTCTCTTGAGCTTCTGCAGCTCCGACACGAAAAGTTCAGGCATGAAGTGCTTGACGAGCGCCAGCATTTCCTTGTTGGAAAAGGAGGTGTTTCGACCGGCCTCGTAGGCCTGCATGATGGCGTTGTAGATCTGCCCCACGGCCGGATGCTTTTTGGTGACCCGGCGGCTTTCGTCCAGTTCGAGATGACTGTTGATCCAGTAGGCGACGCCCGCCCGGCCGGACTTGTCGGTAATGATGATGGGCACGGGCCGGTTGAGAATCTTGTTCGTGTCGAAGATGTTGTAGATTTCCTCGTTCTTGGAGAGACCATCCACGTGCACGCCGGCGCTCGTGGCGTTGAAGTCGCTGCCGACAAAGGGATAGTTCGGAGGAATGGTGTACTCAAGTTCCTTGACGAAATAATCGGCGATTTCGGAAATCACCGTGGTATCGGCCACGTCATCGTTGCCGGTCAGGGAAATGTATTCCATGACCAGTGCTTCCAGCGGCGTGTTGCCCGTACGCTCGCCGAAACCGAGAAGCGCGCCGTTGACCGAGGCACAGCCGTACAGCCACGCGGTAACGCCGTTGACAAGCACCTTGTGGAAATCGTTGTGACCGTGCCACTCCAGCCACTGTCCGGGCACTCCCGCCTCATCGGTGAAGGCGCGCACGATGCCCTGAACCGAACGGGGAAGAGCTGCGCCCGCATAGGGCACACCGAAGCCCATGGTATCGCAGAGACGAATCTTTACCGGCATGGACGCCTTGCGGGCCAGCTCCATGAGACGGGCCGCAAAGGGCAGACAGAAACCGTGAATGTCCGCACGGGTGATGTCCTCGAAATGGCAGCGCGGCACGATGCCCCATTCAAGGGCGCGCTCCACGATGCGCAGATAGTCGTCCATGGCCTGTTGCCGGGTCTTTCCTAATTTAAGGTAGATATGGTAGTCGGACACGCTGGTAAGCATGCCCACCTCATCGAATTCCATATCTCTGGCTATGCGCAGATCGTTTTCATTGGCGCGTATCCAGCCCGTCACACGCGGGAAGCGGTAGCCGCGTGCACGGCAGGTGTCTATGGCCTTTCGGTCCTTGGCGGAGTACATGAAAAATTCGGAAGCCTGAATAAGGCCGCTCTTGCCGCCGAGCTTATGCAGCAGATCGAAAATATGGGCTATCTGCTTCACCGTGTAGGGGGGGCGGGCCTGCTGGCCGTCGCGGAACGTGGTGTCGGTGATGAAACACGGATCGGCGGGACGCGGAGCTATGATGGTGCCGTCGAATCCTACGCGCCCTATTTTCGTGTAGGGGAAAAGTTCGCGGTAGAGCTGCGGCTCGGCCCTCTCTTCCAGATGAAGGCTGCGCTCAGAACTTTTCTTGAAAAGAATCATTGTACCTCCGATGTGCCCTCAGGCTCAGACTACCTTTTTTGGGAAGGAATGGGATATCGTATCCGTTAATACAAGAAAAATAAAGCATTATACCTGCTTTAATTTTTCCGGCTTTCCGCCCCCGGGAAGGGGGCCGTTCCAGAAAAAATTAATGTCTTCCCCTGTAAGATTGTTCTTTTTTTCTCTTGTCATTTACCGCTCATCATCCGTCCAAAACGTTTTGGCACGAAAATTATTATGTTGTATTTCAGTATGATATAAAAAGCACAAATAAAATGCCTTTCATAAGTTCACGCTGCTCGTTCCTCAGTGGAACCACCGGGGAACAAGGAAAAAGTCGGAAAAAGACCGTTTTTGCATTTTACTCATTGAATATATTTATTTTTCTGCTTTTACGACATTTCTCGTCCCGCCAGCGGCTTGTGAACAGAGCCGGAGCTATTGTGCTCAGATTCAAAATAGGGTAGGAACGGAGAAGACACTGTAAGGCCGGGACTGTACTATGCTCTCGCATATCCGGCCGAGGTTTGGTGTATCAGGGGTCGCTCTGTCTGAACGGAAAGTTTTTCCGGCTCATTGGTTGGCAAAGCGACAGACCCATAATCAACCATGTGGAGGTAAGGCAATGGCGAAACATGCAACCCCCCTGTTGG
>CALUPL010000015.1 GCA_944322635.1 uncultured Mailhella sp. | reverse complement strand
TAATTACACATCCAAAAGGACTCAAAAAAATTTCTTTCTGGCGGAGGGAGAGGGATTTGAACCCCCGGAGGTGTGACCCTCAACGGTTTTCAAGACCGCCGCAATCAGCCGCTCTGCCATCCCTCCGGCTGAAAAATGCCGGGAAGCAGCATACAGGCAAACGTCTCAGGCTGTCAAGGCACGGCACCTTCCGATGCCGGAGCAGAACACGCCCGCGCCTTGAGCAACTGTCGGGTGAACGTTCCTCCGCCCGTTGAAAAACGGCTGTCCATCTGCAAACAAAGCTCCGTTACGAGCGTTGAGGGACGACCTTCCAGATTTTCCTCTCCCTTTGTCCTTCGCTGCGGGCATGATCCCGTTCCCCTTTGTCCTGCCGAACCGGCGAAGCCGGAAGGCAGAAACAAGGGGGCGCGGGGGGAATTATTTCCCCCGCTCTGCCTTTTCTGCCTTTCAGGCTGTCAAGGCACGGCACCTTCCGATGCCGGAGCAGAACACGCCCGCGCTTTGAGCAACTGTCGGGCGAACGTTCCTCCGCCCGTTGAAAACGGCTGTGCCCCTGCAAACAAAGCTCCGTTACGAGCGTTGAGGGACGGCCTTCCGGCTTTTCCTCTCCCCTTTGCCCTTCGCTGCGGGCATGATCTTCCCGTTTCCCGTTGTCCTGCCGAACCGGCGAAGCCGGGAGGCAGAAACAAGGGGGCGCGGGGGGAATTATTCCCCCCGCACTGCCTTTTCTGCCTTAAAACGTATGAGACGGCGGCCTAGAGGTAGGCGGGGATCTGGAACTTTTCGTCCTTGGCGGGGGCGAGTTCGGCGTAGCTTTCGGAGGTGCCGGCCACGATGGGCAGGCGTTCGGACTTGAGCTTGTGGTATTCGACGGAGAGCTCGCGCATTTTGGTGAAGTCGGGCATGTTGACGGCGCCGTGTTCGAGGGCGGTGCCCACGCAGGAGACGAGGAGCAGGCCGGTGGAGCCGCTCTTCACTTCGAGGCGAATGCCGGAAATGACGTTGGCGCCCATTTCTATGGCCTGCATTTTGGCCACGTTGATGGCGCGGCGTTCGGCCAGGCGAATCTTGTTGAGATAGTCTTCGGACTCGCCGCCGAAGAAGTCGGTAAGCACGTTGGCAAGGCCGGTGAAGGCGCCCACGCCTATGACGGCGTAGCCGGAAACCACGCCCTTGACGCCGCTGGTCCAGGTTTCGGGGTGCGGGGTGGTGAACACTTCGATTTCCTGAAGCACCTTTTCCTGATATTCCTTGAGTTCCGCCTTGAGGTCTCCGAGGCGTTCCTCACGCACAAGGGAGAGTTCCTTTACCTTGTCCATGGCGCAGGACATGCACATGTCTTCGGCGTCGATATCGAACCGTGCGAAGTCTGCGATGGTTTCCTTGCACAGATGCCGGATACCTCCGCGCTTGCTGAATTTTTTGCCACAAATACGACAATCCAAGGCCTGCTGCATGCAAGTACCCGCCTTTTACGTTTGTTCCGAAGAGGAGGGACGCTCATCGGAACGTTGATGAAAAAGGAAGACGGAACACCGCTTCGTCAAAAAGTATAAAAAGGGAAGGCGTCCATGGCAAGAGCCGACGATCGGAGCCCCTCCGCAGGGGCGTCCGCCCCTCTTTCGGGAGCATTTTAATAAATGAAAAAAATAACATACCTTTTTTTTGCACAGGCAATTCAGAAAAAAAATCCGTGCGTTTTGCCGCACGCCTTACGGAAAGCTCCATAGATTTTCCGCAGTTAGGGCGAGAATTTCCGCGCATGGGCGCTTTCGGCCTCAGCATTGCCCCTGCATGATGCAGAACGAAACACGTTTTCACCGTTGCAAGCCGCCTCTTTTTGAACTAATATATCAAAGTTCACTGGAACCGTCGCCGTAAAGGCATGGAATTTCAAGCGGTTCCGACATGGCCTCCCTTCCGGCCCGGCCGGAGGATGCGCACTGTCTTTTTTATCACCTCAACCAGCACGAGGCATCGGGATGGAGGAGAGGAACAACACAACCACACCGGCGACCGCGGCAAAGAAATGCAGCTGTGGCTGGGGCGCGTTTGTCGTGGGGCTGGTAGTGGCCCTTATTCTGGGATGGTGGGTTCTGCCCAACCTTATGAAGGAAACCAAAAAGCAGCCCATCGCCTTCAGCCACGTCGAGCACGTACAGAATCAGGGCATGACCTGTGAGCAGTGCCACTTCGTACGCGCCGACGGCTCATTCAGCGGGACGCCCACCACCGCACAGTGCGCGGAATGCCATTTCACGGTTCTGGGCTCCAACCCCGAAGAAGCGCGTTTCGTCCGCGAATACGTTCAGACCGGTCGCGAGATCAAGTCGGAATGGCTTGTCTATCAGAAGCAGCCCGACAACGTATTCTTCAGTCATGCCCTGCACTTCGGTCCTCTGGCCGAACTCAAGGGCCCCAAGGAAACGGCCGAATTCTGCTCGAGGTGTCACCTCAACGTGGCGGAAACGGACGTGCCTCCCGTCTATCGGGAAAACAGGCTTTCGGGTTACTCCGAAAATACCATGCTGATGTGGGGCTGCGAACGTTGCCATGCCGAACATATGGCCATGGGCAACACCAACGCCAGCAACGCCTGCTTCACCTGCCACAAGTAAGGCAAAAGCGAGGAAATCATGGATAGACGAGGATTTCTTAAATTTGCCGCCGGCGGGACCGTGGGCCTCGTGGCGTCTCCCATCATCTGGAACACCCTTTACGACGCCGTGTACTGGACGCAGAACTGGGGCTGGATTCCGCGCCTGAAGAAGGGCGAAAGCCAGTATGTGCCCACCGTGAGCAAGCTGTGCCCCTCCGGTACCGGATTTCTTGTGCGCACCGTGTCCGGTGTGCCCGTACGCACCATAGGCGACAAGAACAACCCCGTGACCCACGGGGCCATGACCGCCCTTGCCGCCGCCGAAGCCGAGCTTCGCGTGAGCCCCGCGCGTCTTAAAACGCCGCTGCGCCGCTCCCCCGACGGCGCCTACATAGCCATAAGCTGGGCCGAAGCCGAAAAGCTCCTCAAGGAAAAAACGCAGCAGGCCGGCGCCTCCGTGGCCGCCGTTTCCGGCGATCCCACCTCGAGCATCAACGAAGTGCTCTCCTCCATACTGAATCAGCAGGGCTCTTCCGACTTCTATTTCATGCCCGATGAAGAACAGCCCGCCGCCGTGGCCTGGGAAGCCATGGGCGGACAGGGTCGGCTCGGCTACGACATGGAAGGCAGCGACTGCATTCTCGCCGTGGGCGCCCCCGTGCTGGAAAGCTGGGGCGTGGTGGCGGCCAACCGCAGTCTGTTCAACCGCACGCATCCCGTGGGCGGCGAAGCCGGCCAGAAGCTCATTTACGCAGGCGCCGTGCAGAACAACACCGCCGCAGGCGCCGACTTGTGGCTGCCCATGAAGAGCGGTACCGACATGGCGCTGCTTCTGGGCATGGCGCATCTGGTCATCAAGGCCGGAAAGAACGGCTTTGCCGCAGGCCTCGGCAATTTCGCCTCCTTTGCCGCCGCCTACACGCCCGAAAAGGTTTCCGCCATCACCGGCGTTCCGCAGGAACGTCTGGAAGCCGCGGCCAAAGCCCTCGTGGAAGCCAAAAAGCCCCTCGTCATTGCGGGCAGCGCCCTCGGCTCCGGCGGCAGCGCCGGTTCCGTCATGGCGGCCATTGCCCTCAACATGCTGCTCGGCAGCGTGAACAGGGAAGGCGGTCTTCTCGATCTGCCCTATCCCGTTTCCGTCGTGGCCCACGCCACGGACTACCGCGACACCATGCGCAAGCGCTTCGTGGACTACACGCAGAACGTGGCCGCAGGCAAAACCAAGGCTCCTGCCCTCTTCTTCGTGTACGCGGCCAACCCCGTATATTCCCTGCCCGCCGACTCCGGCGTGAAGGAAACCATTAAAAAGTCCGGCTACAGCGTGGCCGTGGCCAGCTTCATGAGCGAAACCTGCGAAGAGTGCGACCTCGTGCTGCCCGCCGCCCTCGGCATGGAAGCCTTCGACGACGTGCAGACGCCCTACGGTTCCGGCCGCGTGACCTACGCGCTGGCCCGTCCCGTGGCCAAGCCCTTTGCCGACGCGCGCAGCGCAGGCGAACTGTTCATTGCCCTGGCGCAGGAGCTCAAGCTCGAACTCGGCGTGAAGGACATGCCCGAACTTCTGTACAAGCACGCCTACGCCCTCGGCGCCCCCTTCCGCGCCATGATGGACGAAGGCGCCGTGCACACGGCCAGGGTCACCCTTCCCGCCTCCCCGCTGTTCTACAACTGGGAAGCCATACGCGCCGCCGCTTCCGCCCGCGGCGAAGAAGGCGACCTGCAGGTGGCTCCCGTGGTGGTTCTCGCCATGGGCACGCCCCAGACGGCCATTCCGCCCTTCGCCACCAAGGTGGTCACCGACTACCAGCTCAAGGGCAGATACAGCGTGGCGCAGATGAACGGCGCTACCGCCGCAAAACTCAAGGTAAACGCCGGAGACCTCGTCAAGCTGGTTGCCGGCAACAATGTGCAAATCACCGTGGTTGCCGCCATCTTTGAAGGCATCCTGCCCGACACCGTTTCGCTGGTCGCCGGTCTCGGCCATACGGCCTTCGACGAGTTCAGCAAGGGCAAGGGCTCGAATGTTCTGGCGCTGACCAGCGTTCGCAGAGAGCCCGGCACCGGCCTGCCGGTCTGGGGCCTTGCCGGCGTGAAGGCCGCAAGAGCATAGGGGGGTCGTGATGTCTTCTGAAGTCAAACAGTTCAAGATAAGATGGGGCATGGTCATCGACATCGACAAGTGCACGGGCTGCGGCGCGTGCATGGTGGCCTGCCAGGCGGAAAACAACGTGGCCCCGGCCGTGGACGGCAGCAACAAGCTCCGTTCGCTCAACTGGCTTACCGTATTCCGTCTTTCCAACCACAAGCCCTTCCCCGATCACGAAGTGGCCTATCTGCCCCGGCCCTGCATGCAGTGCGGCAAGCCCTCCTGCGTGTCCGTGTGCCCGGTCATCGCCACGGACAAGCGTGAGGAAGGCGGCATTGTCAGCCAGATCCCGCCCCGCTGCATCGGCTGCCGGTACTGCATGGCCTCGTGTCCTTACCATGCCCGCTACTTCAACTGGTACGATCCGAAGTGGCCCGGCGATCTGGCTCAGGCCCTCACCCCCGACGTTTCCACCCGCATGCGCGGCGTCGTGGAGAAGTGCTCCTTCTGCCATCACCGCTTCATGAAGGCTCAGGAAGCCGCCGTGGCCCGGGGCGAAGATCCCATGAACCTGCCCGACGGCGCGTACATCACCGCCTGCACCGAAGCCTGCCCCAACGGGGCCATCACCTTCGGCGATCTGAACAATCCGGCCCACAAGGTGCATGAACTCATCAAGAGTCCCTACGCCTTCCGTCTGCTGGAAAGACTCGGCACCGAACCGCAGGTGTACTACCTGAGCAGGCGCGAATGGGTGCGCCGCGAAGGCGACAACTATCTCGAACACGAAAAGACCGGCGAAGCCACAAAGCAGGGGTAGGTTATGGATTACAGCAAACCTGTTGATGCGGAGCTCTTCCCGGAAGGGTGCGAGCGCTGCTCTCTGACGAAATTCATGGGATGGATGTCCATTCTGGGCGTCGTCTTCCTCTGGGGGCTGTACGCGGCCGTGCGCGTTCTCGGCTTCGGCCTCGGTGAAACCGGCATGGACGACTATTTCGGCTTCGGTCTGTGGATCACCTTCGACCTCGCCGTCATCGCCCTCGGTGCAGGCGCATTCTTCACCGGCGCGCTGCGCTACATTCTCAACATCGACGAGCTCAAGAACATCGTGAACCTCGCCGCCGTGATAGGCTTCTTGTGCTACACCGGCGCCATGATGATTCTGGTGCTCGACATCGGCCAGCCCATCCGCTGCTGGTTCGGCTACTGGTATCCCAACGTGCATTCCATGCTCACGGAAGTTATTTTTTGCATCACCTGCTACTGCATCGTGCTCATTCTCGAGTTCGTGCCCCTGGTGCTGGAAAACCGTCAGCTCATGAAGCGTCCCTTCATTCATGCTCTCGCGCACAACTTCCATGTGTATATGCCCATCTTCGCGGGCATAGGCGCGTTCCTTTCCACCTTCCATCAGGGCTCCCTCGGCGGCATGTACGGCGTGCTCTTCGGCCGTCCGTACCTCTTCCGCGAAGGCTTCTTCATCTGGCCCTGGACCTTCTTCCTGTTCGTGCTTTCCGCCGTGTCTTCCGGTCCCATGTTCACCGTGCTCGTGTGCACGCTCATGGAAAAGATGTCCGGCCGCAAGCTCGTCAGCTGGGAAGTCAAGCAGCTCATGGGCAAGGTGGGCGGCACCATGCTCATCGTCTATACCGTGTTCAAGTGCCTCGACAGCTGGTACTGGGCTACGGACATGCTTGCGGGCGAAGGCCTCACCTTCGACCAGATGTTCCACGGCTGGATCTACGGCAAGTGGCTCTTCTGGATGGAGCACGCCTTCATCATCATTCCCATGATAGTGCTGCTCATCAAGCCTCTGCGTGAAAAGCGCTGGCTGTTCTACCTGATGCTCTTCCTCACCTGCACGAGCATCACCATCAACCGCTACGTGCTCACCGTGCAGGGCCTCGCCCAGCCCGTCATGCCCTTCGACAGCTGGTACACCTACGCCCCCAACTGGGCGGAATGGGCAAGCTGCTTCCTCGTGTTCGCCTATGCGGCCATGGTGCTTTCCCTGGCTTACCGCTACACTCCCATGTTCCCGCAGGAAGTCGAGCTGAACAAGAAGTAGTCCGACAACAATGATCGAAAAAGGCGGCCATTCCCGGCCGCCTTTTTTTTGCATGACAAGCGGCAACACGCCGCCGCCCCCCACGTTTTTCAGTCGCTTTTTCTGGCCCCGACTGCGCATGAGCCGGGGGGCGCACGGCGTCGAATCGCCCTGTTCTGCCTTCCGCGCATCGTCAAAGAAGCAGGCACGGAAGACTCCCGCAAACGCCGCTTTCGCGCGCCCTGCCTTGAATGACGTCACATTTTCTGCGCGGCTCGTCCCCGCGCCTCATCCCGCAGGGGACGCTGCCCCCTGCCGCTCCACTCCTGCGGCGGGCTGCCTGTCGGAATACGGCTCTTTTCCCGCTGCCCCGCACGATTCCCCCGCAATTTCTCCCAGGTTCCCTTACGCCGGTTTCCGCCGGTTCTTCCGTCCCTGCGCTGCGGCTTCTCGATTCTCGGCTTACGATTTTCCCCCTTCGCGGCGATGCTCTCGCCTCCTTCGCGCCCTGCCCTTTGCGGCCGGTTCATTCGGTTTCGCCTCGGTTCATCCCCTATTCCCCGCAGTTCCCCCGCCCGGCTCATCCCTCCCTCGCGGCAGACCGCGGCTGACCGTCCGGCTCGAACTCTCCCTCCCCCTCGTCAACAACGAAGGCACGAGTCCTCGGCCGAAGTCCGGCTTTCCCCTGCTCCGTTTTCCAGCCGTCTCACATCAGTCTACTAATTTTATCGCAGAAGAGCGTAATATTTTCCCGCCGCGTCAACCCTCACTCTCTACTGCCCGCCGCTCACATGAGTACGAAAAACACCATGCAATCGTCACACATGATTCACCATGACGCGGTATGACGAAGTTCCGTATCGCGGAGGCAAAATGAAGACGGTATTGAAAAATATATCCTATGTTGTAACGAACGCAAAATTCAGCATTTCCATTTTTATTGTCATGCTGCTGTTCTCCTTCGGCGGGTATCAGCTCATGAAGATCAATCTTCTGAAAAACGCCCAGAACTTCGGAGACAATCTTGCGCGTACCTATTCGCTGGAACAGCAGAGCAACTTTCAGTTCTACTCCGTGCTGCTCTCCTTTGGCGTGAGCATTGTGGACAACAGCGAACCGGAGGAAGTCGAAGAAAAAATCATGTACTTTTTCCGGCAGGTGGAAAATCTGCTGGGCGACAAAACCATAGATCCGTACCTCGTCACCAAAAACGACGTTGTGGCCCTCAATCCGTGGGACGGAGACGACTCCTACGACTTTTCCAGCGCCGTGTGGTACAAACAGGCCGAAGCGCATCCCGGCGAGGTCATCTTCACCGACGCCTACGTGGATGCCATTTATCACAAGCCCGTCATCACCATTGCCCAAAAATGCGCATCCGGCCCCGTGCTGGCCTTCGACATTTTCCCCGAAAACATCCGCTTTTCCAGCGTGCTGCCGGATAAGGACAAAAACATTTCCTTCTTTTTGTGCGACAAGCAGGGCACGCTGCTCTATTCGCAGACCGCACTCAGCTATTCCGACGCCGTGGTGCGCTCCTACGTAAAGGACCTTTTTCAGCGCATAAAGAAAAACGAACTCGCGGGCTACTCCACCAGCATAGTGGACATGGACGGCCATCGCCGCGGCGTGTACTACTACGAAATGCCTAACGGCTGGACATCCGTGCTCACCATTCCCTTCCGCGTCATTCTGCGGGATCTGAATTCCTTCGTCTGGCTGTTCTGGTCGCTCGTGCTGCTGCTCGTCGTGGGCATGGCCATCCTCACGTGGCGGAACATCTGCAATCAGCGCCGCATAGATCGTACCAACGAAGCCGTTCAGGTGCTCGGCAACCGCTATTACGCCATCTTCCGCGTGGACTACGGACAGGAACGCTATGAAATCATCAAGTGCTCCGATTCCACAGGAAGCCGCCTTGCCCGAACCGGACCCTATGCCGATCTGCTCAGGGTCATATGCGAAGACCTTCAGGATGATTACATTCAGGAATATCTCGACAAGTTCACCCTTTCCAACATCCGCACGCTGGTCACGCAGCACGTGCGCGAGTTCGGCGGCGATTTCCGACAGCGCATCGGCAACGCCTGCCGCTGGGTGAGCGTTCGGGCCCTCCACGACGAAAGCCTCGACAGCCGGGAAGTCATTCTCTGCTTCCGCGAAATCGAAAGAGAAAAACAGAAGCAGCTGGAAGAACACACCCTGCTCGTGAACTCGCTCAACAAGGCCGTGCAGAGCGACAAAGCCAGGCAGATATTCTTCAGCAACATATCCCACGAAATGCGCACGCCGCTCAATGCCGTCATCAATCTGACGAAGGCGACGAAAAAAGAGGAGCATGTTCCTCCCAGGGTTACGGATTATCTGAATAAAATCGAAAACTCCGGCGCGCATCTTCTCCAGCTCGTCAACGACATTCTCGAAATGTCCCGTCTTGCCCAGGGCAAGGCGGAACTGAACCTGCAACGCATGGATCTGCGCGACTATCTGGAAGAATGATTTGAGCCGTTCCGCATTCAGGCCGACATGGAAGGCAAGTCCTTCCGCACGACATGGAACGTGGACCACACCCTCGTCATGGGCGACGCCTTCCGTCTCACCCGCATTTTCAACAACCTGCTTTCCAACGCCCTCAAGTTCACGGACAAGGGCGACTCCATTTCCGTGGACGTTTCGCAGGTCAACGAGAACGAATACGCGCAGTATAAAATCGTTGTGTCCGATACCGGCATAGGCATGTCGGAAGAGTTTCTGAGCAAGATTTTCGAGCCGTATTCCCGCGATCCCCGCGTTTCCTCCCGTCCCGTCACCGGCACGGGCCTCGGAATGCCCCTCATGAAAAGCATGGTCGAGCTTCTGAACGGCAGCGTGGTGGTTTCCAGCACGCCGGGAAAAGGCACAACCTTCACCCTCATTCTGCCCTTCCTTACGGTGCACGACGCCGAAACTTCCGCCCCTGCCGCAGAAGACGAAAACAAGGGAAAAAATCCGGCAACGGAAGACTATCTCAAAGGAAAATGCGTACTTGTGGCGGAAGACAACGAGATAAACATGGAAGTTGCCACCGAACTGCTTTCCATGATGGGCCTTGTCGTGGAACAGGCCGAAAACGGCCGCAAGGCCCTCGACACCTTCCGCAATTCCGCCCCCTTCCACTTCGACGCCGTGCTCATGGACATGCAGATGCCGGAAATGAACGGCTGCGAGGCAGGCATGAACATACGCGCCCTGCCCCGGCCCGACGCCCGCATGGTGCCCATTGTTGCCGTAACAGCCAACGCCTTTGCCGAAGACATTGCCGAAACCGTGCGCGCCGGCATGAGCGCTCATGTTTCGAAGCCCATCGACTTCGAAAAGCTCCGCGTTCTGCTGGAAAAGCTCATTCGCGACTATCGCGCCGACCGCTGACGCCCCTCCCCGGCTCCTGCGGAAAAAAACAGAGCACCCTTTCCCGGTCCCGACGCTCTCGTGGCTCCGGCTTGTCTGCACGGCGGGAAGGTTCTATAGAAGGCAGGAAGTGTTCCGAAAAAAGGGGGACGCATGAGTCAAGTCGAAAAAAATCCGCCGCGCTTCATCGAAGTGCGCGGAGCGCGGGTGCACAACCTGAAAAACGTTTCCGTCAACGTGCCTTTGAACGGCATTACGGCCGTGGCCGGAGTGTCGGGTTCCGGCAAGTCGTCGCTTGCGCTCGGCGTGCTCTATGCCGAGGGCTCCCGGCGGTATCTGGAAGCCCTTTCCACCTACACGCGGCGGCGCATGACGCAGGCGGCCAAACCGCAGGTCGATGAGGTGCTCCACGTTCCGGCGGCGCTTGCCCTGCGTCAGCGGCCGGGCATTGCGGGCATACGCAGCACCTTCGGCACGGGCACGGAGCTGCTGAACGCTCTCCGGCTCATGTTTTCAAGGCTGGCAAGTCACCGCTGCCCCAACGGCCATTACGTTCCCCCGTCTCTGGCCGTGGCCGCCGGCAAGCCGCTGCACTGTCCCGAATGCGGAACAACCTGGTTTGCCCCTTCCGCCGAGGAACTGGCCTTCAACAGTCAGGGGGCGTGCCGCACCTGCAACGGCACGGGACTCGTGCGCACTGTGGACCGCTCCACCCTGGTGCCGGACGACTCGCTGACCATTGATGAAGGCGCCGTGGCCCCCTGGAACTCGCTCATGTGGTCGCTCATGACCGACGTGTGCCGCGCCATGGGCGTACGCACGAACGTGCCCTTCCGCGATCTCACGGAAAAGGAAAAGGACATCGTGTTCAACGGCCCGGCGGAAAAGAAACATATTTTCTACAAGGCCAAAAATTCCAATCAGGCGGGAGAGCTCGACTTCACCTACTACAACGCGGTTTATACCGTGGAAAACGCCCTGGCCAAGGTGAAGGACGAAAAGGGCATGAAACGGGTGGAAAAATTTCTGAGGGAAGACGTGTGCCCCGACTGCGGCGGAACGCGCCTGTGCCGGGCGGCCCGGGAACCGAAACTGCGCGGCATTTCCCTGGACGAAGCCTGCACCATGCCCCTCGACGAGCTGAACGAATGGGTGAAGGGCGTGCCCTCCTCCCTGCCCGAAGCCATGCGCCCCATGGCCGAAAGCATTGCGGAATCCTTCCGGAGCACGGCGCGGCGCCTGCTCGAACTCGGCCTCGGCTACCTGTCGCTCGACCGCGCCGCCTCCACGCTTTCCACTGGAGAGCGACAGAGAATGCAGCTGGCCCGAGCCGTGCGCAACCGCACCACGGGCGTGCTCTACGTGCTGGACGAACCTTCCATAGGCCTGCACCCTTCCAACATCACGGGGCTTGAAGGGGTCATGCGCGACCTTGTGGCCGACGGCAATTCCGTGCTGCTCGTGGATCACGACGCGCAGATTCTCTCCGGAGCGGACTGGATCATTGAAATGGGGCCGGAAGCCGGAGAGCGCGGCGGAAACGTCATTGCACAGGGAACCGTGGCCGACATTTCCCGCTGTTCCGATTCCCGCATAGGCCCCTTCCTCGGCAAAGGAAAGCTCAAGCGCCTGCGGCCGAGCATTCCGGAAGCCGACCTGTTCGGGCTCGGCGTCATTCACCTTTCCACCGGGCCGATACATACCGTGCAGCCGCTGGAAACGGACATTCCCAAAGGAAGGCTCACCGTGGTCACCGGCGTTTCCGGCTCCGGCAAGACCACCCTCGTGCTGGAAAGCCTGGCCCCGGCCCTGAACGCCCTCGCCCGCGGCGAAAAAATGCCCGACCACGTGCGCGCCCTCAGGGCGGACGGCATCCGGCAGGTCAAAATCATCGACGCAAGCCCCATAGGCATCAACGTGCGCTCCACCGTGGCCACCTACGCCGACGTGCACGACGAACTGCGCAAGGCCTTTGCCCGCACGCCCGACGCCCGCGCCCTGGGCCTCAAGGCCGGAGACTTTTCCTACAATACCGGAAAGCTGCGCTGCCCCGTGTGCGACGGAACAGGCGTGATCAGCCTCGACGTGCAGTTCCTGCCGGATGTCGATGTGCCCTGCCCGGAATGCCGAGGCTCCCGCTACGGCCGCGACGCCGAAAAGGTGTCCTGCCAGAACGGCGCCGGACAAGCCTTCACCCTGCCTCAGCTCATGGCCATGGACGTGCGCAGCGCCCTTGCCGCCTGCGCCGATCTCAAACTCGTGCGCCAGCGACTCGAAAACCTGAACAGACTCGGACTCGGCTACCTCACCCTGGGCGAGGAAACCCCCAGCCTCTCCGGCGGCGAGGCCCAGCGACTCAAACTCGCCGGAGAAACGGGCCGCGCCCAGAACGATTCCGTGTTCATTTTCGACGAACCTACTATAGGCCTGCACCCCCTCGACGTGCAGACGCTCCTCAACGTGTTCCAAACCCTCATCGACAACGGAGCTACCGTGGTGGTCATAGAACACGACCTCGACGTCATGGCCAACGCCGACTTCATCATAGATATGGGCCCCGGCGGCGGCAAAAACGGCGGAACCATCGTTGCCGCAGGCTCCCCCAAACAAATCGCAGCCTCCCCCGAAAGCTCGACCGGCCGCTACCTGGCCGAAAGATTGTAAAGGCAGGAAAGGCAGGAAAGGCAGGAAAGACAGGAAAGGCAGATGCGGGGGAAATAATTCCCCCCGCGCCCCCCTGGTTCCGCCTCGCGGCTGCGCCGCAGCGGCGGGCGTCGTGCGGACACCTGGAGTTGGCCTTCGAAAAAGGCAGGAAGACGCGGGTAATGCCGGGGCCGAAAGTTTCGGCAGGCTTTTTTCGGGCTGCAAACTCAGGGCAGGCGTGCGCGGCTGCGCCCGCCTGCGGTTGCCGACCGATGTTTCCGCGTCGCGGCAACATCGGTAAAATTGTAATAATTTCCAGATGTTAGTTGATAGCATTCGGCCGAACCCCTGGAAAACTTTCCTTGGCAAAGGCCGGTTGTCTCCCAACGCTCGGGAAAAAGCCGGGTTGCAGGAAACGGCAGCTTCTCAACGCGCAAAAAAGTGTGGGGCCTTCTTCCCGCCATCTCCCAACGCTCGGGGGCCCCGGGCGACATCAGGAGCCCGGCC
>CALUPL010000014.1 GCA_944322635.1 uncultured Mailhella sp. | reverse complement strand
GAGACGGCCCATAAGGAGAAAGCATCATGTCCGAACTGAAAACTCTTTCTGTGAAGAAGCGTACCGCTTTCGGCAAAGGCGCCAACCGCCGCCTGCGTACCGAAGATCTGGTGCCCGGCGTGTACTACACTGCCGACGGTCAGAATATCGCCGTTCAGATGGCTGAACTGCCTCTTACCAAGATTTACGAACAGGTCGGCCGTACCAACGTCTTCCAGCTCGAAATCGAAGACGAGAACGGCAACAAGACCCTGCATCCCGTGTTCGTGTGGGACGCTCAGTATTCCCCTGTGAAGAACACCTTCACCCATGTCGATTTCTTCGGCGTTGATCTTGACAAGGAAATCAAGGTCAAGGTTCAGGTGGAATACGTCGGCACTCCCAAGGGCGTGAAGATGGGCGGCACCATGGAAACCTACCGCGACGAAGTGGTTCTTTCCGCCAAGCCTGCCGATATGCCCCGCAAGGTCAATCTCGATGTTTCCGGTCTGGAAATCAACCAGAGCATCCGCGTGTCCAACATGCCTCTTCCCGAAGGCGTGAAGGCCGTGTACAAGTCCGACTTCACCATGGTTGCCGTCTTCATGGAAGGCGCCGAGGAAGCTCCCGCCGAATAATGGCGTGAGGTGAGTCTGAACTTTCGGGCCGGGACAGATTTTCTGCCCCGGCCTTTTCATTTCGTGAGAAAAGCATGATTTCTTCCTCCGATTCCGCCGTCACCGTCCTGGGGATAGATCCCGGTTCCAACGTCACCGGCTGGGGCGTGGTTCGTGAATCCTCCGGCAGACTGGAGCTTCTGGCCAACGGCGTGCTGCGCGTGAAGGGCAATTCCTTTCCCGACAGACTGGCGTTCATCTATCATGGTCTGCACGACATCATTGAAGAGTATCGGCCGGAGGAGGCCGGAGTGGAGCAGGTGTTTGCGGCGAAGAACATCATGTCCACCATCAAGCTGGCGCAGGCCAGAGGGGCTGCCATAGCCGCCTGTGCCTCGTTTCGGCTTCCGGTGCAGGACTATGAGCCTACGCTGGTAAAGAAAACCCTGGTTGGCACGGGGCGGGCCGATAAGGAACAGGTAGCCTTCATGGTGGCGCGTCTTCTGGGACGGGCACACATTGACGGTCCTCTGGATACTACGGATGCTCTGGCCATTGCGGTCTGTCACCTTACACTTCGCCGTTTCCGCAGATTGGAAAGTCTGGCATGAAGAAAAGCTGCGTCATTGACGGATCTGTCTGAGCAAAAAGCCTTCCGCCCGGAGCTTCATGTTCCGGCGGGGGCGTTTTCTTTGGAGAGCGGGAGGTGCCCGGAATGTTGTCGCGTCATGGCGGCTTGATGCGTGCGGCTTTCGGAAAGGTACCGGCTGTTTTGTTTTCAGTTGCATGAGTTTTTTATGTCGGGTCTGATGCCGGCATGAAATTTGATTTGCGGGGCCTGACTGTGATGAGCCGGGACGCAGCATGCCGGTGCGGTTGTTGCCGCATCGAAAGGGGGAGAGAAGGAGGAAAGTTTCGCCGCAGAGACGCACGAACGAGAGCGTCGCCTGCCCGTACGATGAAATGCCGGTATGCCTTTCATGCTCACGAAACCGGAGGGAACGGACACTCACGGACGAGCGGCGGGCAGATGCGTTCCCGTGCTTTTTCAAAGGAGAGAAAAAGCGAGGAGCGCCGCAGTCATCACGGTACTGTGATGACGCTGCGGGAAAGCCGTGGAATGAACGGGGCGACATGGTGCGGCTGTGCCGTGAGCGGAAAGAGTAAGCCTTCGGTGGAGACAGAAATGTCGTTTGCAAACTTTTTCCGGAGAGAAATACGAGAATTTTTACATCGGACAAGTTGCGGCGTTTTGAAAAGAAAATGTTTTCCAAGAAAAATTTTTTTGGGAAAAGGTAATCTTTTTACGGAATTGCCTGTTTCTTCCCTGAAAAATATCGTCGAATCCTTTTTCTAAGAGAACAATCGTGCGACGTCCTGCCCCGGAAAACGACCTGTCCTTGCGGCAGAACCATGAAATTGTCGCGTTCGGTCAGTTCCGGATATGCTTTAAAAGTCCTCTCGTTCAAAAAATTTTTGAGTCTTCGACAGGCGCGGGCAAGTGGGAAAAGAGGCTGTTCAAAAAAAAATACGTTTTTTCCTTGTTTTTTGGTGAATGCAGACGGGGGGTAAAATTACAACATATTGGTTTTGTTCAATAAATAGGAACATATTTTTAATTGGCATGAAAATTGCATAAGTGTTGTCATCATTCCTTTGCAACACCAGTCAACATTGTCTGCCCGTCGGCCTCCCTCTCCGGCGGGCTTTTTTTTGAGCTTTTCCGGTCTTGTCAACCGTGCAAAATGCGGGCACACTGCGCGCAAACCTTTTGGAGGATATTTCTATGAGTCTTTGTCCCTGTGGCTCCGGTCTTGAGCTGGATGCCTGCTGTGGCCGGTATATTGATGGAAAGGCCAAGGCTCCTACGGCCGAAGCCCTTATGCGCGCCCGCTACACGGCTCACTGCCTGGGCAAATATCAGTTCCTTACCGATACCACGCATCCCGAGTTCCGCGAGGATGCCTCCGCCGACGAGATTAAGGAATGGTCTTCCCTTATGAAGTGGGAAGGGCTTGACATCATCGAAACCGTGGAAGGCGGCGAGCAGGATTCGACCGGCGAAGTGAAGTTCAGCGCTCATTACAGCGTGCAGAATGTGCCTCAGGAGCTGCGTGAGGATGCCTTCTTCCGCAAGGAAGGGGATGAATGGTTCTATGTGGAAGGCAACGTGTACGCCAAGCAGCCCGTGCGTCGCGAGACGCCCAAAATAGGTCGTAACGATCCCTGCCCCTGCGGAAGCGGCAAAAAATATAAGAAGTGCTGCATGCCCCGCTAGAACGGGGCCGGGAGAACGGAGCTTCCGCGACTTTCAGGGAGAAAAGCTCTTGCGTTGGGGCGGAAAACCCTGTACAAGGCTTTTCCGGCGGTTCTTTCATCCGGGTGCAGTCGGCGAAAGCCGGAGAGGTTTTGCAGGACGGTAAAAAGAATGGCCGACAGGGCTTGTCATTTCCCCATATTTGTGGCAGGCTCCCTGAACAGAAGGAACGTCTTTTTCCTTTTTTGTATGTATGTGAGTCTGCGTCCAACGCAGGCAAATTCCCCACAGTCCCAACATGTCCAAGGAGGACGCGCATGGCTGAAGTTTCTTTCCAGGGAAAGACCTTTGAAGTCGACGAAGACGGTTTCCTGCTTCGCTTCGAAGACTGGTGCCCTGAATGGCTGG
>CALUPL010000013.1 GCA_944322635.1 uncultured Mailhella sp. | reverse complement strand
CGATGCCCGAAACGAGCACGGACTCCATCATGATGTCCTCCTTGGTGACCAGCGTGCCCGGATCGTTCGAGAAGGTGGAACGCACCCGGACGGGAACATTATATTTTTCGGCGATTTCTACGGAACGTATCTGCAGGACCTTGGCGCCCATGGAAGCCATTTCCAGCATTTCGTCGTAGCTGATGCGGTCCATTTTGTGAGCGTCCTTGCACATGCGCGGATCGGTGGTGTACACGCCGTCCACATCGGTATAAATGTCGCAGCGGGTCTCGTCGCCGAGAGCAGCTGCAACGGCGACGGCGGACGTGTCCGAACCGCCGCGTCCGAGGGTGGTGAGACGCATGTCGGGAGTGCGGCCCTGGAAGCCTGCCATGACGACGACGTCGTAGGTCTTAAAGGCTTCTCTTATGGTGTCGGCGTCGATGGTGTCGATGCGGGCGTTGCCGTAGGCATCATCGGTGATGACGGGCAGCTGGAAGCCGAGGAAGGAGCGCGCCTTCACTCCTGAATCGCGCAGGAGCATGGAAAACAGCGCCACCGATTCCTGTTCGCCGGTGGTGAGCAGAACGTCGAGTTCTGCGGGATCGGGTTCGTCCGACCACTGATAGGCCCTTTCCAGCAGGCTGTTGGTCTGGCCGTAGCGGGCGGAAAGAACCACCACTACCTTATAGCCTTCCTCAAGCGCGGCAAGAACCTTGGTGCGCACTTTTTTCATGCACTCCAGGTCGGCGACGGAGGAACCTCCGAATTTCTGCACAAGAATACGCATAGGACATCCTGAAAAAAGGAGATAAGGAACGATTAAGCCTTGCTGAGGGACTGAAAGCGCTTTTCCAGTCGTTCTTTCAGATTCTGCAGAAGCGTTTCGGCCGCTTTGCCCTGAGCTTTCATCGTTGCCAGCCGAAAAGTTTTGCATGATTCTTCAGTCTTGTCCAGAGCTTTTGTCCAGGTTCCCTGCACAGGCTCGAGATGAATGTCGAGTCTTTCCGGCGCATAGCGGTCGGCAGCCAGATACTGCGGCCATTCGAGGATGAGAAAAGGGGCGCCGTCGTCCAGCATTTCTTCCATTTCTTCGGGAAGCGTTGCTCCTTCGGAGAGCCGGTAAAGGTCTGCGTGCAGCACTTCGGGCTTTGTGGGATACACGTTGCACAGCGTGAAGCTCGGGCTGGCCACTTCGGCCTGTTCACCGCCGGGAAGCGCGGACACGAATCCTCTCGTGAAGGTGGTCTTGCCTCCGCCTAAATCGGCAAAAAGATAGAGCGTACGAAGAGACGAGGCATTCATGGCCTGCGCCAGCATGGCGCCGAATTCCATGGTATCCTCGGGGCTTTTCAGAAGGATGGGCATGATTCCCCCGGATCGCCTGCCAGACCGAGCACGGCGGGCAGGATGTTGGCTATGTCATGCGGGCCGTTGCCGCGCATGGGAAAATCTCGGGAAAGACGCATTCCCGCAAGTGCGTGGAGCCATACGCCGAGCGTGGCGGCAAGGGAGGCCTTGTGCCTGCGTGCCAGCATGGCTCCGATGATGCCCGCAAGTACGTCGCCGGAACCGGCCACGGCAAGCTGCGGCACCTGCCAGGGAGAGATGACGGAAGGCTCGCCGGGACAGGCTATGAGCGTTCCTTCTCCTTTGAGTATCCACACCGCAGGCGCAAGGGATGCAAGGGAGGCAAGAGCGGCAAAACGGTCGGCCTGCACGTCGCGTGCGCTCATGCCGAGGAGCGTGGCCGCTTCGCCGGGATGCGGCGTAAGCACGTCGCACGGGCGCAGCTGAGAAAGCAGCTCCGGTTCCCTGGCCAGAGCGAACAGGGCATCGGCGTCTATCACCATGGGCGGTCTGTCGGGAAGGCACATGAGCGCGCGGGCAAAATCGAATGCCCCCCTGCTGCGTCCGAGCCCCGGGCCGAACACGAGTGCGCCGTAGGTGGGCAGAACTTCACAGAGAGCCTCTGCGTCCTCGGCACACCAGTCTCCGTCCGGAGCCTTTCCGGAGAGAGCGCGCAACGTCAGTGCAGGCATGGAAAGACCTGCGGCATCGAGCACGTTCTTCGGCCCCGCCAGAGTTACGAGGCCTGCTCCCGCACGGAGAGAAGCCCAGGCCGCAAGGCAGGGGGCTCCCGTGTAGGCGGAGCATCCGCCGGCCACAAGCACCCTTCCGGCCGCACCCTTGTGGGACGGACCGCGGGAGGACGGCGCGGACGGACTGTTGAAAAGAGCTTCGATACGGGGCGAGATGCCGTGGCTCAGAACATAGGGCGCCCCCCGGTCGAAATTTCGTGGAGTTGTGGTGAGCCAGGTGCGGAACGCGGGCGGGTTCTCTTCCTGAATCCGTCTCGGCATGCCTATGGGTCTGACTTCGAGTATGCCTGTAAAATCCTGTGCGTCGGGAAGAAGCAGACCGGGTTTTGCAGCCTGAAACGTGACGGTGACGTGAGCGCGCACGGCCGTGGGCGATGGGTGACCGGTGCTCGCGGAAAGTCCTGAGGGAATGTCGATGGCAAAAACGAGCGCGGCTTCGAGGCTGTTCAGCTTTTCCACAAGCTTTCTTTCCTTGTCGCGCAAAGTGCCGTGGAAGCCGGTGCCGAGCAGGCCGTCCACCACGATATCCGGCTTCGGAGGCACGTCGGCTTCGCTTTTTTCCCATGCCTCCGCAGAAAAGACGGGTACCCCGAGATTTATGGCCGTGCGCAGCCAGTGGGCGGCTGCTCCGCGGTATTGTTCCTCTTCCCGCGTGCATATGAGAACGGGCCTTGCTCCGGCATCCAGAAGATGGCGCGCCATGCAGAAGGCGTCGCCGCCGTTGTTTCCGCCGCCCGCAAGCAGAAGTACGGAAGAACCTGCCACGGCCACACCTTTTTCTGCGGCATGGGCTCGCAGGCTGTCCATGGCGGCGCGCGCAGCGTTTTCCATGAGCGTTTCTTCAGAAATGCCGGAACTTATGGCCGCGGCATCCCAGCGGCTCATTTCCTCCGGTGCGGGAACGGGTACGAACATTGTTTTCCTCCTGTGCGGCAGGCGGAAAAAGGTCATGCCGCGCGTTCAAAAAAGGGGATTTTCGTCAGGACTCCAGAATCACCACGGCTCCGGCTACGTCGCGTTCGTGGGAAATGGACACATGCAGGGCCGTTATTCCCATGTGTTCTGCCCGGGCTGCGGCTTTGCCGTGAAGAAGAAGACAGGGTCTGCCCGAGTCTGTGGAGAGAATCTCCACGTCGTGCATGCCTATGCCTTCGGAAAATCCGGTGCCGAGCGCTTTCACGGCGGCCTCCTTGGCCGCAAAGCGTCCGGCCACATAGGTGGTTCGTCCCGAGGCGGCCGCGGGAAGATTGTCGCGTTCCCTGTCCGTGAGCACGCGGCGGACAAATCGTTCGCCGTAATGTTCCAGCAGCATTTTGATGCGCGGCAGGGCCGTAAGGTCGAATCCTGTGCCTTGTATCATGAGAGGGCGTATCCTCTTTCATCCTTCGTAGTCTGAAACATGCGGCCCGAATGAAGCTTATGTCGTGCGGACCTGCGCGGCGCACGGAGTCGGTCGCAAGGGTGTTTTCCGGCAGGGCGCAGCCGCGACGGGGAGTGCTCCGGTGAGCTCTTCCGGCCAAGGGGCCGATCCGGCGAACCGGACCGGCCGTGCGATCAGGCCAGAATGTCGGAGCTTATGGAAGCGATGTCGGCGCAGCCGGTAAGAGCCATGGCCGAGGTGAGCTGTCCCTTGATGTCGGCCACATAGGCCGCTACGCCGTCGGTCTGTCCGCCGATGGCGGCCACGGAGAAGGGACGGCCGATAAGAACGGCCTTGGCACCGAGGGCCAGCAGCTTGAGCACGTCCGTACCGGAACGCACGCCGCCGTCGGCCAGCACGGGAATCCTGTCGCCTACGGCTGCGGCGATGCCGGGCAGCACATCGGCGCTGCCGGGCGTGCCGTCGAGCACGCGGCCGCCGTGGTTGGACACTACGAGAGCGTCCACCCCGGCGTCGATGGCAATGCGGGCGTCGGCCACGGTCATCACGCCCTTGATCATGAATTTCGCACCGCGTTCATGAACGAAGCGGGCGATTTCGGCGAGTTCCTCAGCGCTCTTGGGAGCCACGGGACGCCCCTGCAGGCGCAGCGTGACAAGGCCCGCGGCGTCCACGTCCATGCCCACTACGGGGCAGCCCGTGGCCGTGGCGGATTCCAGTCTGTTCCACAGGAAGTCCCCTTCCCACGGCTTGATGAAGGGAATGCCCCAGCCTTCCGCCTTGCGGACGGCGGCAAAGGCGCAGTCGGGAATGAGGGAACCCACGCCGTCGCCGCCGCAGCCGATGATGCCCGCCTTTTTGGAGCCGCAGATGACGGCTTCGGCATAGGCGGCTTCATCCACGGGGTTCTGGGAAGCGTCGCCCATGTTGAAGGCCACGCCGCCGATGGGAGCGGCGAGGAGGGGAAGAGCAAGTTTGAGACCGAGAATTTCGGTGGAGGTATCGGGCTGGGCCGCGGTATGGAGGCAGCGCATGGCAAGCTTCACTCTGGCCAGTGCTTCCACGTTGGCGCGGAAGGAGGAACCGGTGCCGAGACCGCCCATGCCGGGCACTTCGCCGGCGCAGGCGCGGCCGTCGCACTGCGGGCAGACGCGGCAATGGCCCTTCATGCGTTCGCGGGCAAGCTGTTTGATGGATGCGTCCATGTTCTTCTCTCCTGTACGGTAAAAGGATGTGCGGTTCCGGCGCCACAGGCGGACGGAACGGGAAAAGAGTCTCGGAAGGGAGGCTCAGGCGTTGTGTCTGGCTTCCAGCTCGGCGGCCGCCTTGCTGACGGAGGCCTTGTAGCCTTCGCGTTCGGCGCGGATAAGTTCGGCCACGCGCGGATCATGCAGTGCAATGATCTGGGCGGCGAGCCAGGCGGCATTTTTGGCGCCGTTCAGGGCCACAGTGGCCACGGGAAAGCCGGAAGGCATCTGCACCGTGGCGTAGAGGGCGTCGAGGCCCCCGATGGTCGATCCGGCAACAGGAATGCCTATGACGGGCTTGATGGTGCGGGCGGCAACGGCTCCGGCGAGGTGGGCGGCCATGCCTGCGGCGCAGATATAGACCTGGCAGCCGTCGGCTTCGAGTTCCTTCATGAGTTCTTCGGTGCGCTCGGGAGTGCGGTGGGCCGAGGTGATGGTGTAGCGGTAGGAAATGCCGAGTTTCTTCAGCACGTCGGCGCAGGGGCTCACGACGGCATCGTCGGAAGCGGAGCCGATGAAAATGGCAACTTGAGTCATGGGAATATCCTTGATGTTTGAAGGGCGGGAAAAACGCCCGGAGCATCGGAAGAAGCATTCGAACCTCTTCCGATGCAGGGTGAAGGGAAAATCAGGCGAGTCCGAGGCGCTTCAGGCCCTTCAGGCCGATATCGTTGCGGAACTGGCTGTGTTCCATGGTAAGGTGGTCCAGGCCTTCGTAGGCACGCTTCTGGGCATCTTTGAGATCCTTGCCGAGCGCGGTGACGCACAAGACGCGGCCGCCGTTGGCAAGAATGCGGTCGCCCTCCTTGCGCGTGCCGGCCTGGAATACCTGCACGTCGTCCATGTTTTCGGCTTCTTCAATGCCGGAAATGGGCATGCCCTTGGGGTAGGAGCCGGGGTAGCCCGCCGAAGTGAGCACCACGCCGAGGGCGGAGCGATCCTCGATTTCCAGCTTGATGGAGTCAAGACGGCCCTCGATGCATGCCGTCATGACGTCGGCAAGGTCGTTCTTGAGTCGCATGAGCAGAGGCTGACATTCGGGATCGCCGAAGCGCACGTTGTATTCGAGCACCTTGGGGCCGTCAGCGGTCATCATGAGCCCGGCGTACAGAATGCCGGTGAAGGGGGTGCCGCGGCGCGTCATTTCGGCGAGAATGGGACGGGCGACAATGTCGGCCATGGCGTCGAGCTTTTCGTCGGGCAGGACGGGCGCGGGGCTGTAGGCTCCCATGCCGCCGGTGTTGGGGCCTTTGTCGCCGTCGAACACGGCCTTGTGATCCTGTGCGGAGGGAAGCGGAAGGGCGGTCTTGCCGTCACAGAAGCACAGAAGCGAGACTTCTTCGCCTCTGAGGAATTCTTCGATGAGCACGGTGCTGCCCGCGTCACCGAACGCGCTGTTTTCGAACATGAGGTCGAGAGCCGCTTTCACTTCCTCGTCCGTCATGGCCACGATGACGCCCTTGCCGGCGGCCAGGCCGTCGGCTTTGATGACGAGCGGCGCACCGTAAGATGCCGCGAAGGCATCGGCGTCGGCGCGGTTGGTGAACACTCCGGCAGCGGCGGTGGGCACGCCGGCCGCCTGCATGACTTCCTTGGCAAAGGACTTGCTGCCTTCGAGTCTGGCGCAGGCCGCCACGGGACCGAAGCAGGGAATGCCCGCTTCCTTCATGGCATCCACCACGCCGAGAGTGAGGGGAAGTTCCGGACCGGGAACCACAAGGTCCACGGCCTTTTCTTTGGCAAAGGCAACGAGCGCGGGAATGTCGTTGTCCTTGATGGGCACGTTGACGGCAATGCCCGCCGTGCCCCCGTTGCCGGGAGCGACGAATATTTCATCCACGTCGGGGCGCTGGCTGAGCTTCCAGGTCAGCGCGTGTTCGCGCCCACCGGAACCTATGATGAGTATGCGCATGGGAACCTCCCTTATTTCATGAACAGCATTTCCTGGTAGCTGGGCAGCGGCCAGAGATCGTCGGCAACCATGGTTTCCAGTCTGTCGGCCCAGTGACGGAGTTCTTCCATGGCGGGCAGTATGAAGTGCTGGCAGGTCTGGGCCACGTGCAGGAGGCGTTCTTCTTCGGGCGTCCAGTCGAGTTCACCTGCACGTTCTTCCAGCATATGCAGCGAGGATTCGAAACCGGCGATTACGTCGGAAAGTTCCTTCAACGAATCTGCGGAGGCGGGCACGCCGAGGGCCGTGCAGGAAGATACGGAGGACGCGAGTTCCTGCCGGTAACGCACGGCGGCGGGGTAAATCTGGGTGCGGGCCATGCGTACGGCAAGGCTGCACTCAGTATGCACGGTCTTGATGTACTGCTCCAGCTGAATGTCTTCGCGGGCCTTGAGTTCCTGACGGGAGAAAACCTGATAGCGCTCGCACAGAGCCACGACTTCCGGAGAGGAGAACACGGGCACGGCGTCGGGCGTGGCCGGATAGTTTGGCAGTCCGCGGCGTTCGGCTTCCTTCTGCCAGATTTCGGAATAGCCGTTGCCGTTGAAGATGACGGCGCTGTCTTCCTCCATCACGTTTTCAATGAGCTTCTGCACGGCTTCGCCGAGGGTGAGATGTTCTCCGTGCATGGTATTTTCAAGGAACGTGGCAGCGTAGTCCAGAGATTCGGCCATCATGGTGTTGAGCACCACGAGAGAGTCGGCCGCGGACATGGAGGAACCCAGAGCGCGGAACTCGAAGCGGTTGCCCACGAAGGCGAAGGGGCTGGTGCGGTTGCGGTCGCCGGGATCGGCGGGCAGAGGGGGCAGGGTGTCCACGCCCACGTTCATGATGCGCTTGTGCGCGGAGCCGGTCACCTGGCCCACGCGGAACTGTTCCAGCACGTCGGTGAGCTGATCGCCGAGGAACAGGGACATGATGGCGGGCG